>CBETOJ010000052.1:0-8418 GCA_965537725.1 uncultured Campylobacterales bacterium
ATTCTATATTAGACTCTGATATTAAAGGTGCCTATGAAGTTCGTAATTTTATAGCTCATGATTATATGGGTGTTGATATGGGTTTAATTGAATTAATTATTAGAGAAAAATTACCTCAATTAAAACAAACGATAAAAAATATTATTGATAGTTTTCAATAGATAAGGAAGCTTTTAAGCGAAGCTTCCAAGACTAAGAAGTCTATTATATCTTTTCTCTAATCTCTCTTCAACTGATAGTTTTTCAAGTTCATCAACAGAGTCGATAAAATAATCTCCCAATGCTTTTACAGCATTTTCTCTATCTCTATGAGCACCAATAAGTGGTTCATTGATAACATCATCTACTAGATCATATTTTTTAAGATCAGTTGATGTTATTTTTAGTGCATTTGTAGCAGTTTCCACCATTGCTTGGTCTTTCCAAAGGATACTTGCACACCCTTCTGGTGAAATTACAGAGTATACACTATATCTCATCATCGCTAGTTTATCACCAATTGAGATCGCTAAAGCTCCACCTGAACCACCTTCACCTATAACTACTGATACGATTATTGTTTTCATATCACTAAGTTCAAAGAGGTTTCTAGCGATCGCTTCACTTTGACTTCGCTCTTCAGCTCCAATTCCAGGATATGCACCTGGAGTGTCTACTAAAAATAGGATTGGTAGATTGAATTTTTCTGCTAGTTTTGCAGCTCGAAGTGCTTTTCTATACCCTTCAGGATTTGGCATACCAAAATTTCTTTTGATCTTGTTTTTTACACCTCGTCCTTTTTGCTCACCAATAACTACACATTTTTTATCACCAATATATCCCATAAAACAAACAATTGCTTGATCATCTGCAAGATGTCTATCTCCATGAATCTCATATGAATCTCTCATAAGACCTTTGATATAGTCCATCGCATATGGTCTATCAACGTGACGTGCGAGTTTAAGTTTTTGAAAATCAGAGAGGTTTGAATATGTTTTTTCAACCTCTTTTTCAAGTTTTTTCTCTAAAATAGAAACAGCATATTCATCAGCTTTTGTTTTAGCTACGATAATATCCTCTTCGATTTTTTTTAAGCTTTCTTCAAAATCTAAGTATGTAGCCATATCATTTACCTACTTTGTATATTTTTTTAATATTATAACACCATTTGTTCCACCAAACCCAAAAGAGTTACTCATAACTATATCAAGTTCAGCAACTCTAGCACTATTTGGAACATAATCAAGATCACAATTCTCATCTGCTTCTATTTGATTGATCGTTGGAGGGATAATTCCCTCTTCCATAGCTTTAATTGAAACAATAGCTTCAATAGCTCCAGCTGCTCCTAAACAGTGTCCAGTTTGTCCTTTTGTTGAACTAACTGGTGGACACTCTTGGTTTCCTGCAAAAAGATCTTTTAATGCGGCTGTTTCATTTTTATCATTAATTGGGGTACTTGTACCATGAGCATTTACATAGTCTATTTTTATCTCTCCACCATTGTTTTTCTTTGCCATCTCATAAGCTGCTTTCATAGCACGTAGTGGTCCATCTTGTGTTGGAGTTGTGATATGGTTTGCATCACCACTTTCACCAAATCCAATTACTTCAGCGTAGATTTTAGCTCCTCTAGCTTCAGCAGATTCTAAAGTCTCTAATACTAAAGCCCCTGAACCTTCACCCATTACAAATCCATCTCTTCCACTATCAAATGGTCTTGATGCAGTTGCTGGATCATCATTTCTAGTACTAAGCGCTTTCATAGAGGCAAATCCACCAACTCCTGCTCCACAAACTGCAGATTCAGCACCAACTACTAGCATCTTATCAGCACCACCTAGCATAAGAACTTTTGCTGCATCTGCAACTGCGTGAGTTCCTGCTGCACATGCAGTTACCACTGAAAGGTTTGGACCTTTTAGATTGTGTTGGATAGTGATAAATCCACCAAGCATATTTACTAAAGATGATGGGATAAAAAATGGTGAGATTTTCCCAGGTCCCCTTGTCCCACAAATAAGTGAATTTTTTTCAATATTTGTAAGTCCACCGATACCTGAAGCTGATACGATACCAAATCGTTCGCTGATAGAATCATCTACTTTGTTATCTGTTACAAGTCCAGCATCTTCCATCGCTTCTTGTGCAGCATGGATACCAAGATGGATAAATCTATCTGCTTTTTTTGCTTCTTTTTTTCCTAAGATTGCATTTTGATCAAAATCTTTAACTTCTGCAGCTATTTGAACTGGAAACTCAGAAGCATCAAATAGTGAGATCTTATCTACACCAGTTTTCCCTGCTTTTATCGCTTCAAATGAATCAGCTACATTGTGTCCCAATGCATTGATCATCCCTAGTCCTGTTACAACAACTCTTTGTGTCTGCATATATTCTCCAATTTGTTTTGTAGTGTATAGTTTAAGCTAAATAGAATCTAACTATTTTAAACTCTATTTAACCTATAAAAAAAGTACAAGTATTTGAAGACCAAATACTTGTACTTTGAGTAAAATAAGTCTTACTTGTGGTCTTCAATATATTTGATTGCATCACCAACAGTTAAGATTTTTTCTGCGTCTTCATCAGGAATTTCGATATCAAACTCTTCTTCTAAAGCCATTACAAGCTCTACTACATCTAAAGAGTCCGCTCCAAGTTCTTCGATAAATCTTGATTCTTCTTTAATTTCGTCCGCGTTACAATCTAGTTGTTCAACTACAACTTCTTTTACTTTTTCTAACATTAAAATTCCTTTTACTTAAAATTTAGGCCAATTATATCATAAAATTTTTGAAAAAAATCTTTTTTTCTCATTTTGTCTTAAACGTATAGTCCACCATTTACTTTTAGTATCTCTCCAGTGATATAACTTGAGTGATCACTTAAAAGAAATGCTACAGCATCAGCTACTTCACTTGCCTCTCCAAATCGGCTTAGTGGAATATTCTTTTCATAAGTCTCTTTTACTTCCTCTTTAAGTTCATCAGTCATATCAGTTCTAATGAATCCTGGAGTTACAGCGTTGAATCGAATTGCTCTAGCACTTCCTTCTTTTGCAAAAGCTTTTGTCATAGTGTTTACTCCACCTTTACTTGCAGAGTAGTTTGTTTGTCCAGGATTTCCCATCTCTCCAACGATTGATGAAATATTTACAACAGCACCAAATTTCTTTTTAGACATAATTTTTAGTCCATCTCTGCATCCAATGAAAGTTGATTTTAGATTTGCATCAATTACATCATCAAAATCTTGTAGAGACATTCTAATAGCTAGTTTATCTTTTGTAATCCCTGCATTATTTACAAGGTAATCCATTTTTCCATCACTATCTACAATTGTTTTGATCATCTCAGCCCAGTCCGCTTCAATCGACACATCTCCTTTGATAACAGCAGCAGTTCCACCAGCTTTTTCAATCTCCTCTTTAACTGCATCAGCAAGTTCTGGTTTACTTCTATAGTTGATCCAAACTTTTAATCCATACCCAGCTAATACTTTTGCAATCTCAGCACCGATCCCTTTACTAGCGCCTGTTACTAATACATTTGTACCTGTAAATTTCATTTAAAATCCCCTAGTTCTTTTTGTTAAAATTGGACTATTTTATCTTTATTTGTATAAAATTTAGGTTTTAGCTTCAGTTTCAAACTGATAAAGAAACTTTGTTCCCACTCCTACTTTTGAATCCACTTCGATAATGATATTATTTGTATCAGAAATTCTTTTTACAATACTTAGTCCTATTCCAAAGCCGCCACTGATCTTATCTCCACGATAATATCTATCAAATATTTTTGAGATATCTTTGATCCCTATACCATTATCTTCAAAAATAAGAGTAATACAATTATGGTGTTTTTCTAAACTAATTTGTATCAAAGATTGATCTTTTGAATATTTTATGGCATTTGAAAGGTTATTATCGATGATACGATAGAGTGCAATATCATTAAACTCTATAAAAATATTATCTTCAATATTGATTGAAAACTCTATATTCTTAGCTATGGCAAGGTCACTAAAAAATTCAACTCTTTTTTGTAAAAACTCTGAAAAATTGATTCGTTTTTTATCATTTTTTACACTGTGTCTTTGCATATAATATTCAAGATCTTCATATACTACAGTCATATTTTTAAGCGCTGATTTTATCCGAATAAGATGTTTATTGTTTTGCAGCTTCATTTGAAGCATATCAATATTGACCCTTGCAACGCCAATAGGAGTTTTAAGCTCATGCATCGCATCTTTTAAAAAGTTATCTAGATAGTGATTTAGTTTTTTATAAGGTTCTATACTTTGTTTGATAGTAATAAAAGAGGATAAAAACATCAAACAAGTGATCGTTAAAAGTAAAATAAGGACATTAAAGATCATTTGGGAGTTATTGATAGGTTTACACGCGATGATATATTTTGCATCAAAGATGTTTTTTTGAAGATATTGTTTATAACATATGTCTGTATTATCTTGATAGTATTCTGAAGTAAATCCTAAAGGGATATCTTTTTTTAAAAGTGAGAAGATTGTTTTATCATTTTCATCATATAAAGCGGAGCGAAAGATATTAGACCTTGGATAATAAAAAATATCGCTACTTTCATATTTTACAGCTTCCATTTTTGTTAAGATTGAAGCTGTATAGTTTTTTAGCTTCATCTTATCTTTGATAGTTTGATTTTCTATAGTAGCATCAATATAAAAATATATAGGAATAAAAGCGATACAAAGAGTAAGAAATCCTTGGAGCATAATATATTTTATATCACTACTTTTATTTATCAATTTTATACCCTACAAAACGTTTGTTTTTTATAAACTCTTTATCTGTTTTAGTTCTTATACGTTTGATACACATCCGTATATCAGCATATTGGATTTCTCTATTTTCCCAAATTACTTCATGTAAAGTCTCGATGGGAATATAAATACCTCTATTTTGAATAAGAAGTGAGACCACCTCTTTTTCTTTTTGTGTGAGATCAATAATTTGATCCTCTTGATACAAAATATTTTCTTTGATATCAAAAGAGTATTTATTATAAAGCTCTATCATGTTTTCAGTACTTTTAAAACATTGACTTTTAACAATTTGTTCTATTCTATATTTCAGTTCAATCAGATCAAAGGGTTTTCTCAAGTAATCATTACATCCAAGCTCATACCCTCGGCTAAGATCATCAATATCAGTTAAAGATGTAAGAATAATGACAGGGGTTCGTATAGAGTTTTCTCGAAGAGTTTTAACAAGTTCAAACCCATCCATCCCTGGAACTCTGATATCTAAAAGAAGAAGATCATAGCTGTTCTCAAATACTGCATCTAAAGCATCATCACCATTTTCAAAGTCATCAACACTAAAATCGATCTCTTCTAAAAACTCTTTGACTGATATTTTGTAAAGGTAATCATCTTCTAAAAGTAAAATTTTCATCTGGACATCTTCTTATTTGATAATTATATCTCTTTTTTGTATATTTGGAGGAAACTCTTTTTGCTCAATATTTGTATTGATCTCTCCCACATATTCATATTTGGGTAGGTATGTAAAGTTTTGATTGTCCTTGTGAAATACTGCTACGATATATCCTGCATTTGTCCCATTAAATTCCCCAATAGGTATAAGGGTTATAATATTATTATCCACTTGATGATAAAACTCTTTTGTTGAGAGGAGCTTTGGATTGTTGTATAAAAGGTCATAAAGCTTTTGATCATACTTTTTTTCTATGACAACAAATTGATGAAGTTTTTTATTGTTTTGGTGATATTTTGCAATATCTAAAAACTTCCCATCAAGGATAGGAAAGATCTGTATATCGATAAGCCCTAAACGTTTTTTTAGCTCTTTATAATCTGTGATCACTTCAATAGAGCCTATGTAGTTTTTATTTTGATCAAAGATTGGAGCAATCGCTTTTATATTAAGACGTTTTCCAAGTTCATTAGATACATAGGGTTGTTTGGTTTGTACCACTTTTACTAATCCTTTTCTAAAAGAGCTTAGTTCAAGTCCTGTATCTTTGTCTTCCCAGTTTCTAACAAAGACTTTTAACTCTTTTGTATGGACTTGTATCTGGATATTTTTAATATCTGTATAGCTTGAGATAGTTTGTAAGATGGTATTGAGTTCTTTTTTTAGTTTCTTTCTTTGATTGTTTTGAAGTAAAGTGATTATATCTTGATTTTGTGATAATAAAATAGCAAGTGATAAGGCATGTTTTTTTTGATTAGATATCTCATTAGTTATGATTTCGACATTTTTAGAAACTAAAATATCAATTTGATCTTGAGCAAGGATATCATTATATTTTTTTAAAAAAAAGAGTAAAGTGAGAATTACTATGATAAAGAGTAAAATAATGCTTTTATAAGTTTTTAACATAAAAAATTTTAGCAAAAAAATCTATAAAACAAGGACTAATCCTTGTTTTATTTCATTGATTTGATTTTTGTGTCTCCACGAATCTCATCGATATTAAGTCCCAATGCTTTAAAGTTACTTCTAACTGTATGTTTCTCTTCTAAAACTTTTGAGTTATAGTATCCCATTTTATCTTCTGGTAATAACATTTTTTGAAGATCAAAATCAGCTCTCTCTTGCGCATTCATATAAAGTACTACATCTGCAGTTTCTTGATCACTCATTGTTCCACCTTGATGTAATGGCATATTTGATTGAACCCAAGCAGCAGCTTTATCGATTTTACTCATACCAGCTCCTGTATTATAAGCAAGCCATTCACCTTTATCATTTTTACCCCATAGTGGTGGAAATGCTCCAGTGATACCTTCTCCATTTATACCATGACATGAGGCACATTTAGATGCATAGATCTTTTCACCATTTACATAGTTTGCATGGGTTGCTTTTTTTTGGATCCCATTGAATTTTTTTACATTTTTTGGATAGAGTTTTGTATTATGCTCACTCCAAGGACCTTTATGGTTCATCTTCATAGGGATCCCCTCAGAAAGCCATGTGATATAAGCAGCAATTGCAACACTAGCATCTGTATCTATAATAGGACGTTTCCCATTCATACTTCTCATAAAACAGTTATTTGATCTGTTTTGAAGTGTTTGAACTGTTTTTTCTCTTTTTGACCAAGCAGGAAACGCTGCAGCAGTTCCTATAAAACTTGAAATCCCATCAGCAGTTCCAGGTTTCCCATCAGCACCTTGTAAGTGACAGTTTTTACATTGGAGTTTGTTCCCTACAAGATCTTTTGTAAGTGGGTGAGTATCTGTATTGTTTAAGATATCTTCACCAGTTTTTACTAGTTTCCCAAGTTCACCCTCAGGGTATACTTTTGGGGCACTTCCTGCAAAGAGTGTTACAGCACAGGCTAAACTTATTAGTCCTATTTTTGTTAGTGTTTTCATTGTGATCTCCTCATATTGATAAGAGAAGTGTATATAATGAAAGTAACTTCAAAATAACAAAAACAAACTTTATTTTAATCTATATACCTTTTTGTAATATCTGAATAATTCTCTATACGGCGATCACGTAAAAAAGGCCACCATCTTCGAACATTTTCTGCACGTCCAAGATCAAATTCAGTATAGATGATCTCTTCATTTTGATGATTTGCATGAGCTAAAAACTCCCCTTGTGGTCCAAATACAAAAGAATTACCCCAAAATTTTGTTCCTTTTAAAACTTTTGTATCATCCTCTTCAAAGCCAACACGATTTACTGTAAGTACTGGAAGTCCATTGGCTACCGCATGACCACGTTGTACCGCTATCCAGCTATCAAGTTGTCGTTGTTTCTCATCTTCTGGATCATCTTCAAACCATCCTATTGCTGTTGGGTAGATAAGTACTTCAGCACCTTTAAGTGCCATAAGACGTGCAGCTTCAGGGTACCATTGATCCCAGCAAATTAAAACACCAAGTTTTCCTACACTAGTAGTAATCGGCTCAAATCCAAGATCACCAGGGGTAAAATAAAACTTCTCATAAAATCCTGGATCATCTGGGATATGCATCTTTCTATATTTCCCTGCAACTGATCCATCTTTTTCAAAAACTACTGCTGTATTGTGATAAAGTCCTGGTGCTCTTTTCTCAAAAAGAGATGTAACTAAAACTATGTTGTTTTCTTTTGCGATTACGGACCAAAATCTAATATCCTCTTCCCATGAATTTGCCAGATCAAATACATCTACATTTTCATTTTGACAAAAGTAGTGAGTTTGGTGAAGTTCTTGCAATACCACAAGGCTTGCTCCATTTGATGAAGCTTCTTTTATTTTTGTTACGGTTTGTTTTATGGTATCTTCTTTCGATCCATAATATTTTTGTTGTATAAGTGCTGTTTTCATAAGAGCAATTTTATCATATTTTACTTGCAATTGAATACTTTTTTATTTTATAATTTAAATATTTATAAAAATAAAGTAATAATTTATCTTTGTTAAT
>CBETOJ010000053.1:0-8296 GCA_965537725.1 uncultured Campylobacterales bacterium
TATCTGAACAATTATTTGAACTGTTTACCATGTTACTGATGGATAAAGGGATTATAAGTACTTACAACTAATTAAACTCTAATTACTGTCCTAAATATGCCAAGAATTTTATATCCATAATTTCATCTTTCCATCGTTTAAAATTTATCACAAACTCTTCACCATATTTTTCAAATATTGTTTCAATATATTCTTTTAAATAAACTTATTAGCAAAAATATTTGAACCTTTTGTAAGTACTAAAGAATCTTCAGGGATTGGAATTGGACTCAATGTAGCAAAAAAAATAATAGTTGACCATCAAGGTACAATAGAAGCGAATAATACTTGTGATGATGTAAAATTCACTGTAGTTATGCCTCTTTATGTATAACTTATCTTACTATTTGAAAAAAGTATCCTTATTAATAGTCTTTTTACAAAAACTTTAGTAAAGTTAATGTATGAATACTATATCGTATAAAACTAAACTATTAACACTATTTTCAATTACTGTAATGGTTATTACACTGTTATTATTCATGTTATTTAACTCATTTAGTTCTACTAATATAGCAAAAGTTTCAAAAGAGCATTTTCAAGCGAAAACTCTTGAGAAAGAAGAGTATCTCCATGACTTTTTTTATCCATATCAAACCACTTTAAAAGCAATACAAACAAATCCTTTTTTAACAAAATATCTATCAGGCACAAGTGATCAAAGCTATGTGGAAGAGGGATTTTTAAGCATTAAAAAATCTTTACCATGTTTAACACAAGTTCGTTATATTGATCTAGAAGGAAATGAAATAATACGGGTAGATGGCAAGCCTATTGGAATATTTAAAGAAAATGCAACTTCTAAAATCGTACCACAAGAACAACTTCAAAACAAAAGCAAGAGACCTTATGTACAAAAATTCTTACAACTTCAAGAGGATCAAATAGGTTTATCAAAACTTGATCTCAACATGGAAAATGGGAAAATAGTAATTCCTAAACAACCAACATTACGAATTGGAATTAGTGCTTTAGATGAAAATAATGAGAAAAAAGGGATCATTGTTTTTAATATATGCTTACGAACTTTCTTTAAACTTCTTTCTAAATCAACTCTCTATCAGGTTACTCTTATTGATCAAGATGGTAACTTTATAAATCACTATAATCCAAACTATGGGTTATTAGGAGATCAAAGCTCCTATACAATTTTTGATCAATTTCCTAAATATGCTCAAAAAATCTTAGATAATGATGAGTTTTTTGGAGATATCTTTTACTCTAAAAAACTCACGAACTTTGATACAAAACAAGGTCTTAAGATTATTCTTGAACATAAATTTGTAGACCAATTAAAACAGCAAAACGAATTTGAGAATTTTTTCATTGTAATAATGATACTTTTTATAGCTATAGCATTTCCACTTGTTATCTATTTTTCAAAACTCCCTGATAAACTTGCAAAGAAAGCACAAAAAGATAAGTTTTTTAGTAAACTTACTAAACTTCCAAATCGTTTAGCTCTTATGGAAGACCTTATTCAAAAAAGATTTGATAACTCTTTAATTGTTCTTATCTCCATCAATAATATTGTAAAGATACAAAATACTTACGGCTATGAAATATCCAATGAAATCATTCAGCTTTTTTCAACTTATTTACAAAACCTTTCAAATAAAAGAATACACAAAGTATATAGTAATAGCTATAATACATTTTCACTCAAATACTCTTTTGATAATGAAGCAGCATTAAAAATGTTTTTAAATGATTTAATCAATAACTTAGAAAATCACCACTTTGAAGTAGCAAATAAAGAGTTTGAGTTTTTATTAGAAGTAACTCTTGGTGTGAGTAATCCACATAAACTTAATAATAGTATTGAAGAGCTTAATGAAGCAGAAAATGCCCTTGAGTATGCTTTAGAAAAACATCTACAACTTGAAATTTTTAGTGATTCTTACAAAGATAATATTGAACATAAAAAACATAATATCCTTATGGCAAAAAAAATAAAAAATGCTATTGAAGAGAATAGAGTCATCTTACATTTTCAACCTATTTTTAATAACTTTACTGAAAAAATTGAAAAATATGAAGCATTGGTTAGAATAGAATATGAAGATAAACTTATTTATCCTGATCTTTTTTTACCTTTGGCAAAACAGATCAATCAATACAATACTTTATCTTATATGGTCATTGACAAAGCCTGTCAATATTTTAAAGATAAAGAGTATGAATTTTCTATCAATCTTAGTATCTTAGATATCTCCAATGCTGTTTTACAAGATTATCTTATTGAACGAATCAACTATTATGGGGTAAAAGATCGAATAGTTTTAGAGATAGTAGAACAAGAAGGGATCGATAACTATGATCATTTTTTTAAATTTATTAAAAGGATTAAAGAACTTGGATGTAAAGTTGCAATTGATGATTTTGGAAGTGGATATTCAAACTTTGAATATATTATGAACCTAAGTGGATATATAGACTATCTAAAGCTTGATGGTTCTTTAATAAAAACAATTGCAACCAATCCAAAATCTCAGATCTTAATAGGAAGTTTAAAATTTCTTTGTGATAATTTACAGATACAAACTATTGCAGAGTTCGTAGAAGATGAAGAGATTTTACGATACCTTCAATCAATTGGAGTCGATTATTCCCAAGGATACTACATAGGGAAACCTAGCCCAACTATTTTGTAATCAATTCGTAGCCCATTTGAAATCATTTTGTAACTCTTTTATTCCATAATTGACCATCACATTAAAGGAGATCAATTATGGCAAAATACGTAGAAGTTACACTCACTGAAGTTTTAGAGATTCCAGATTCATGGGATGTTGTTCAAGATGATGAGGGGAATATTGCTCTTCAAACACAAAACGATGAATTTTTAGACTTTGAAACAACTATTTTATACGCAGATGCTAGTAAACTTGAGAATGAAGAAGAGGCTTCTTGGCAACCTTGCATTGATGATGAATCTCTTGATATGTTAGAAAAAAAAGGATTAAAACATTTAAGTAGTGACCTTGATATTTTTGAGCTTGAAGAGGATGAACTTGATTTAGATGATGAGTTTGATAAAGAACTTAATTAAATACTAATCTTAGAATTGTAAATTATTTTTCTAAATTAGTGATTATTAATAATTAACTTAATATAATAATAGGAAATTATTATATTAGGTTTTAAAATGTTTTATTTAGGCACAGATTATGTTGTTGCTTCTGTTATTTGGTTAACAATTATTGGTGTCTTTGTTTTTGCTTTTCGCAAAAAAATCTTCAAACGTTTCTATCCTGATGAATCCCTTGAGCCATTTATTGAAAAACTAAAACTTTACCTTGATGAAAACTATCCTGGGGTTAAGTTTGATTACTCTATCATTGGTGCTTGCCAAGATGAGCCAAATCCTGATACAAAAAAGTTTATAATAGCTAGTGATATTTTTAATCAATTCTCAAATCTAAAACTTGATAAAAGTAAGTTTCCTACTCTTACTCCCCCATCGATGCAATGGCAAGGATATGTATTTAATTGTGAACCAAATAAAAATAAACTTCCACCTGATTGGGGAAAAAGAAAAGCGGCTATTTTACAAAGAGATAATAAAAAATGTATCAGATGTTCTAGAAAAATTGATGTGAATAATATGGATGTACATATGATTCGCTCTTTAGATGAAGGTGGAAAATACTATTTAGAAAACCTTATAAGTGTTTGTAAGGACTGTAAAAAAATATTAGAAAATGATCCGAAAAAGAAAACTGGATTTATTCTAAAAGAGGATCTAGAAGATATTGCAGCAAGCTCTTAAAGGATCGCTAACCGCAATTTTAGAGACTTTTAGATAACATTCTCAAATATTTTAATACTCTATAAGGATCTCTACTATGACACTTCTTGATGGTAAAAAGTTATCAAATAAGATTAAACAAGAGGTTAAAACGGAAGTTGAATCTCTTCAAAAAGAAGGAATCACCCCTGGTTTAGCAGTTGTTCTTGTTGGGAATGATCCAGCAAGTGCAGCCTATGTAAAAATGAAAGAAAAAGCATGTGAAGATGTAGGAATCTATTCTATTGCTCACAAAATGCCTGAAACAATCTCACAAGAAAAGATCTTGGAGATCATCAATATGATGAACAATAATCCAAATATTGATGGAATACTCGTACAACTCCCTCTTCCTCCACAAATAGATACAACTGAAATACTTGAAGCGATCGATCCAAAAAAAGATGTTGATGGATTTCATCCCTATAATGTGGGAAGAGTTGTAGCTGGACTTGATGGATATATCCCAGCAACTCCTTATGGAGTGATGGAGCTTTTAAGAGAATATGATATTGACCCACAGGGAAAAGATGTATGTGTCGTTGGAGCTTCTAATATTGTTGGAAAACCTATGGCAACGTTAATGTTAAACGCAAATGCTACAGTTGATATCTGCCATATCTATACTAAAGATCTCAAAGAGCATACACAAAAAGCAGATATTATCTGTGTAGGTGTAGGGAAAAGAAATCTCATCACTGAAGATATGATCAAAGAGGGAGCTATAGTAGTTGATATTGGAGTAAATAGAACTGAAGAGGGAAAACTTGTAGGGGATGTTGATTTTGAGAATGTTGCTCCAAAATGTAGCTTTATCACCCCAAGCCCAGGGGGAGTTGGACCAATGACAATTGCTATGCTTCTTAAAAATACTGTAAAATCAGCCCTTCAAAAAGTAGTGAACAATGGAAATTAATCCTGATTTAGAATCTTTAGAGAAAGATTCCTCTTCTACAAAAGGTTTTTTTCAAAAACTCTACCAATGGAGTTCAAGCTGGACTGGAACGGTTGTAATAGTTCTTACTATTATCTTTTTTATTGCTCAAGCTTTTGTTATACCAAGTGGAAGCATGAAAAACTCACTTTTAGTAGGAGATATGCTTTTTGTAAAAAAATTCTCTTATGGTATTCCAGTTCCACGAATCCCTTGGCTTGAGGTTCAAATCTTACCCGATTTTAAAGGAAATGGTCACTTAATTGATGGACCAAAACCAGAGCGTGGTGACATTGTAGTTTTTAGGTATCCACATGATGAAAAGATACATTATGTAAAAAGATGTGTAGCAACGGGTGGAGATGTACTCTTTTTAAAAGATAAAAACCTCTACCTTCATCCAAAAGAGGGAAATAGTTTTGTAAAAGAGAACTATAAAGGGTATGAAACAGTTGAAATAAATCAAATGATTTTTGTTAAAAATCCATATATGAAAGAGCACCCTGGGATTCACCATGATCCAAAGATCACACATAGTGGTTTTCAGCCTGAAAAACTTTTTAATATGATGCCAATACGGGTTCCTGAAGGTGAGTTTTTTATGATGGGTGACAATCGTGACCACTCAAATGACTCAAGATTTTGGGGAACAGTAGCATACAAATATATTGTAGGAAAACCTTGGTTTATCTACTTTTCTTGGGATGATGAAAAAAAGATCAGATGGGATAGAGTATTTCAAACCCCTGATCAACTTGAGAGCTCAAAATATATAAGCAGTGAGATAAAACATAAAGAGGGGATTTATTAATGAAGTATTTTATTGGAAGTGATCATGCTGGAGTTGATTTTAAAGCTTTTGTAAAAGAACTTTTTATTAAAAAAGGTCATGAAGTGATTGATATGGGTCCACAAACTAAAGATAGAGTAGATTATCCTGATTTTGCTAGTAAAGTATGTCAAGAAGTATTAAAAAATGAAGAAAGTAAAGGTATTTTAATTTGTGGAAGTGGTATAGGGATGTCTATGGCAGCCAATAAATTTGATGGAATTAGAGCAGCTCTTTGTCACAATGAATACTCTGCAAAAATGGCACGGGAGCATAATGATGCCAATGTACTTTGTCTAGGAGAGAGAGTTAGTGGAGAGGGGATGGTTGAAGCGATCGTAGATGCCTGGGATTCACACTCTTTTGAGGGTGGAAGACATGAAGGTCGAGTTGCAAAAATTGATGCAATAGCCAAAATGGGAAGCTGTAGAGTTTAAAATGGAACGTACTCCTCCACCATCAGATTGGATTGTCTATATTGTTGTTATTGGGGTAGTTGCAGCTATGATGGTTGGAAAATACCTTATGTTCTTTGATGATAAAGCACCAAAAGAATCTGACGCAGAAGAATTTGATGATGAAATAGAAGAGATCATTGAAGAGACCTTAGAAGAGAAGCTCAAATGATAAATCCAAAGATCATAGACTATATTTTTAGCTCTGCTTCGATTCAAAGATGGAATGATTATCCAAGAATGGTTGATCTAGTTGAGCTTGATAAACAAGCACATAAATTTATTATCGCTTATTTCATTGCAAAACAAGAAAAAGATATCAATTTTACACATCTAATTGAAGTAGGTATTTTTGAGTTTTTACGTCGAGTGGTAGTAACTGATATACGACCTGATGTGTTTCGAAAAGCCTTACAAAAAAAAGGACCGCAGATCAATAACTGGGTCATAGGGAAACTTACCCCATCCTTAGAGGATATTGATGATGGACTTTTTTTACAAAAATTCAAAGAGTATCTTGATGATCCTACTATGTATGAAAAAGAGCGGTTTGTTTTAAAAGCTGCTTCTTATCTTGCTACGAAGTGGGAATTTAGTATTGTATATCAAACTAGTCAATTTTTAAATGATATAGAAGATGTGAAAAAAGAAGTAGAAGCAGAGATCGAAGACTACTATGAACTTATAGGAGTCCGTAAAATCGCTTTAAATCAAAAACTAGCAAAGATTATTGATCTAAGCGGTCGTCTTAGATTTCAAAAAAGATGGGCACAAACTCCTAGAATCCCAGAGACTTCAGTCCTTGGTCATATGTTAATTGTAGCTATGTTTGGATATTTTTATTCACGTAAGATCAATGCATGTGATAAAAGATTACAAAATAACTTTTATGTAGCTCTTTTTCATGATCTTCCAGAAGCTCTCACTAGAGATATCATCTCCCCTGTTAAATACAGTGTAGATGAGCTAGCTGATATTATTGCTCAGTTTGAAGTAAGTCAAATCGAAGATAAGATCTTACCTTATGTACCAAATAGTATGGTTAAAGAGTTCACCTATATTTTAGGGATGGATGATGATAACTTTAAAGATGAATTTGAGAATAAAATCAAACTAGATGGGAAAATTCAAATCGTAGAAGATATGAATAAATACAATCTAGAAAAATATGATCCAATTGATGGGAAAGCTTTAAAGCAATGTGATAAACTTTCTGCTTTTATAGAAGCTAGTCTTTCTATCTCCCATGGAATCAAATCAAAAGAACTAGTCAATGGGAAAAAACAGATCATGGAATCTTTACAAGAGATTCAAGGGATAGACTTTAAAAAGATCGCCAAAAATATCGATGAAGAGTTTTGTACTACTGGAACTACACAAATAAGAATGGAGTTATAAAATGGAATTTGCCTTTATATTTTTAGCCATTATTGTTATTGGATATTTAGTCCTTAATAAAACCAATACAAAACTACAACAAACTACTAAAAAAAAGCATGAGATCATAGAAGAGTATGAAAAAGAGTTACAATCTATTTTAGATAAAGCTTCAAGTATGGAAGAAAAGATTCGGCTAAAAAAACAATTTTTACAAAAATGTAATAGTGAACTCTCTCGTAATATATTTTTTACAAAAAGTGAAGCAACAGAAGCTCTTCAAAAACTAGCTTCTCTATGAAACAAACCTACTTTATAACCGCCACAAATACCGATGTGGGCAAATCGCATGCCTGTGAAGTTTTTTTAAAAAAGTTCACATCTAAGGGGAAAAAAGTCGGCTATTATAAACCTATAGAAACAGGAGCAAAAGAGACTCCAATAGATGGGGATAAACTTTTAAATCTTACTCAAAAACTTAATCCCCAATTTGATTTTGGCATCAATGATATTGTTCCTTATCAATTTACTTTTCCTGCAGCACCATTTGTAGCTAAACAAATACAAAAGCAAACCATAGATATTTCAAAAATCATTAACCATACACAAAAGCTTTTAGAAAAATGTGACACCCTTATTATTGAAGGGGCTGGAGGATTAATGGTTCCTATTGAAAAAGAGTATTTCATGATTGATCTGATCAAAGAGTTTCAAGAAAAAGTAGGAACAAAAGTTATCTTAATAGCCCCAAGTAATCTTGGGAGTATCAATGACACCCTACTTTCACAAAAAGCTTTAGAAGCTTCTAACATAGACTATGATTGGTATATCAATTTATATAAAGATAAAGAGGGTTTTGAAAAAGTTACTCT
>CBETOJ010000054.1:0-8220 GCA_965537725.1 uncultured Campylobacterales bacterium
CTGATTGGAAAAACGTCCGAAAGTTGAGTTATTGATATACTTATATAGGAATATACATGTCACTTTATTTTAATAATAATCTCTCGCTCTCGAAGCTTTGGCTAGTAATAGCCCTACTTCTTTTTATATTTGTATTTTTTTATATCCAAATAACAAAGCCTTCAGCTAAAATGTCTTTATCTATTGCTACTGCTTCAATTGGAAGTGATAGCTATGCTTATGCTCTTTCATATAAAGCTCTTTTAAAAGATGAAGGGGTTGAATTAAATGTAATTCCAACCAATGGAAGCTTAGATACTTTAGGGTATCTTCATACAAAAAAAGTGGATATTGGCTTTGTTCATAGTGGAATACTTCTTAATAAAAGAGAGTATCAAATAGAATCCTTAGCAAGTGTTTATCATGAACCTCTTTGGATATTTTATAGAAATGATGGCTATAAAATCAACTACCTTATTGAAACTACAGGAAAAAATGTTGGTATTAGTATCACAAATGATGGAACCTATGATCTAGCCAAAAAACTTTCACAAGAAAATGGACTCATAGAAAATATCAATCCTCTGTATATCCAAGATGATGAGGCTCTAGAAAAGCTTAAAAACAAAGAGATAGATGTTTTTATCACTTTAGCTACAAAAGACAACCCTTCTATCCAATCACTTTTAGATGATCCAAAAATCGAGATCATGAATATTACTAGAACCAATGCTTACTGTCAAAAATTTGATTATTTAAAAAGTCTAAAGCTTTATGAGGGGAGTATCGATCTTTATAAAAATATCCCATCAAGTGATATCGATCTTCTAAGCACTACACAAAATCTTGTTGCACAGCCTGGACTTCAAGGGGAACTGATTAGGATCTTTTTGAAAAAAGTAAATCTTATTCATCAAAAACAAGACTTTTTCCAAAAAAATGGGGAATTTATCAATATGAACTCAGTAGATGCAGTTATGAATGATGATGCAGAGCTGTATATCTTAGAGGGTGAATCTTGGCTTGAGAAGATCTTTCCTTATTGGATCGCTTCAAATATTGATAGACTCAAACTTCTTATTATCCCTATTATTTGGTTGATCTTTCCACTTTTCAAAAGTATTATTCCTCTATATATTTTTACAATTCGAGCAAAAATATTTAAATGGTATGATAAGTTAGATACTATCAATGAAAAGCTAAAATCAGGAGAGTATAATCAAAAAGAGCTTTTAGAAGAGGTGGAACAACTCAAAGCAACTATCCAACAAAAAACCCATGTACCACTTTCATATAAAGGGGAATATTATAACCTTATAGTTCATATTGAGCTTTTAGAGAAAAAACTTCAAAATAAAGAATAATTTTTTAAATGAAGTAACTCGATGATTTTGAAGAGCTTGAAATACTTATTGATCAAATTAACCCAACTCAACTAGATAAAGATAAACTTCAATTATTTACACTTGTAAAACAACATATTTTAGATAAAAACTATCCTTATGCACTGATTATTTTAGAAAGCTTATGTTCGTAGTAAGTTATAAAGAAATTTAGTGTGGATTTAATTTGCTCTAAAAAGGTTCAACAAACATATATCATCTACACAATTATATATTTTTCGATATAATTTTTAAACTACACCAAAAAGGACATACCCTTTGAAAAATGAAATAATAGATAAACTCAAACAAAATGATTTATTAAAAGTGATCGATGAACCTTTAGATATTTATTTAGAAATTCCTCATGTTGCTTATATTGAAGTAAAGAAAGAGACAAGTAAAGCTATTCTTTTTACCAATCCAGTTGACAAAAAAACAGATAAAAAATTTGACACCCCAGTTTTAATGAATGTTTTTTGTAATGATGAAGCAGTAAAGCTTTTTATAGGTGATGGAGATGAGATAGGAGCTGAAATAGAAAAGCTTCTAAAGATGAAACCACCAAGTGGCTTTATGGATAAACTTTCAATGTTTAAAAACCTCTTCTCTTTAAAATCAGTATTTCCAAAGCGATTAAGTGGTAAAGGGGAATGTCAAGCTATAATCAAAAAAGGTGAGGAAGCAAAACTAAGTGAGCTTCCAATCCTTACCACTTGGGAGCAAGATGGTGGTCCTTTTATCACTATGGGACAGGTCTATACCACTTCACTTAATGGAAAAATGCACAATGTAGGAATGTATAGATTACAAGTATATGATGATCATACTTTAGGAATGCACTGGCAGATCCACAAAGATAGTAACCATTTTTTCCATGAATATAAAAAAGCTGGTAAAAAGATGCCTGTATCTATTGGAATCGGTGGAGATCCTATGTATATCTGGTGTGGGCAAGCTCCACTTCCAATTGGAGTGTTTGAGCTTATGCTTTATGGTTTTGTGAAAAAGAAAAATGCTGAACTTGTAAAATCTATCACAAATGATATCTATGTACCAAAAGATGTGGACTTTGTAATTGAGGGATTTGTAGATACCTCAAAGCTAAGAATTGAAGGACCTTTTGGGGATCATACAGGATATTATACCCTAGAAGAGGAATATCCATTTTTAGAAGTTACAGCAATTACTAGTAAAAAAAATCCTGTATTTGCAGCTACAGTTGTAGGAAAACCTCTTTTAGAAGATAAATATATGGGCCATGCAACTGAACGGATATTTTTACCACTTTTAAAAACTACTGCACCTGATCTCATTGATTATTATATGCCTGAAAATGGAGTATTTCATAATCTTATCTTAGCAAAAATAAAAACACTCTACCCAGGACATGCACAACAAGTGATGCACGCTTTTTGGGGTGTAGGACAAATGAGCTTTGTAAAACATGCTATCTTTGTAGGAGAGGATGCACCTGAACTTGACTCAGATGAGATTATCCCTTATATTTTAAATAGAATTGATACAGAAGATATCCTTATAACAAAAGGGGTAGTTGATGCTCTTGATCATAGTTCACCAAAGTTTGCTATGGGTGGAAAGCTTGGACTTGATTGTACGGGAGATGAGATAAAAGAGCTTGGAATAGAAATACTAGATGATACTACCCTACTTTCAGGGATGCAAGAGATTTCATCAGAGATAAAAGGACTCAAACAATATTTTACAGATACTAAAAATCCTATTGTAGTAATCAGTGTGGACAAACAAAGATCTCAAAAATACCTTATAGATGAGCTAAAAACACTCTTTTCACATATTAAAATATTAGTGATAGTTGATGAAAAAAATAACCAACTTGACAATGCTTATATGCTAGTATGGCGAGTTGTAAATAATATTGATAGCAATAGAGATATCTATATGGAAGGTGATACTATAGCTATTGATGCAACCAATAAAAACTCTCACGATAATTTTAAAAGAAGATGGCCAGATGATGTTGTTTGTAAAAAATCAGTAGTTGAAGATCTTAAAAAAAGAGAGATCATCGATGTAGATGATCAATTTATAAAATACTGGGGAATAGTATAATAACTCTATGGGTATCCTTTTAGTTACTGACAATAAAGATATAGAGCCTTGGATAGAGGCTCTAAAAAAACTGATAGTTCTTTAGATATTCAAATATATCCTAAAATACAAGATAAACAAAAGATCACATTTGCCCTTGTTTGGTCTGCACAAACTATAAACTTTCAAGAGTTTCCAAACCTCAAAGCTATTAACTCTATGGGTGCAGGAGTTGATCATATTTTAAAAAATAAAACCCTTCCTTCTCATATCCCTATTGCAAAGATAGTTGATACTAAACTGGTAAATTCTATGTGGGAATATCTTTTAAGCATAGTGATGAATATTGTAACCAATCAATATCACTATATTACCCAACAAAAAAATGGCATATGGGATCCAAAAGTGAGCAAAGATATACATAATACTACAATAGGTATCATGGGACTAGGACAACTTGGAAGCTTTTCTGCTACAAAGTTTTCTGATATGGGCTTTCTTGTAAAAGGGTATGCAAGAAGCAAAAAAAATATTCACGGTATACAAAGCTTTACAGAGCTCCCAAGTTTTTTAAAAGATGTTGATATTCTTATCAATCTTCTTCCTCTTACTTTCGATACAAAAGGGATATTAAATCTTAAACTTTTTCAAAAACTCAATATTCATAGCTATTTGATCAATGTGGGACGAGGAGAGCATTTAGTAGAAAAAGAACTCTTAGAAGCTCTTAAAGATAAAATCTTAAATGGAGCTATCTTAGATGTTTTTCAAAATGAACCACTACAAAAAGAGCATCCTTTTTGGAAACATGAAAAAATCTTTATCACTCCACATTGTGCTTCTTTGACTGACCCAAATAGTGTAATAAAACAAGTTTTAGAGAACTATAAAAGAGCTAATAACAACTTAAATATCTTAAATCAAATAGATAAGACCTTAGGGTATTAGTTATAAAAACCCCTCTTTGATACTTCCTATTTACTTTTTTATTATGAAAATGATGAACAATCAGTTTCAAGAACCAAATAGAGCAAATGAACTTAATACATTTGTATCAAATCTAGACCTAGGTCGTAGATCAGCATAAGGTAACTTTAGTTTTTCACTATATTCATAAAAAAAGGCTACTATATTAGCAGCCTTTTTTATTTTCTAATCTTTTAAAGATTATGAAGCCATTTTAGCCTTAGCTTCGTTAGCATACTTTGTACCAAGCTCAAAAGCTTTTAAGTTTGCTTCATGTACTTTTTGTGGTACTTTTGAAAGCATAACAGATTTTAAATGCTCAGGCTCAATCGCATCCATTAAAGTGTTTGCAATTGATAATGCAATAACAGATTGAGTAAGAACTAGTCCAACTTCCTCTTTTGCAATTGTAATAATAGGAATTTTAATAATATTCCATTTTTTCATATCATCTTCAGTTGGAGTGATAAGGTTTGGATCAATTACAATCGTTCCACCAGGAGTTACCCCATCTTTAAATAGATCATATGACTTCTGTGCAACTGAAAGCATAAAGTCAATCTCACCATCATTTGCATATGGGTAAAAGATCTCATCATCATCTAAAGTGATATCAACAACTGTTGGACCACCTCTTACTTGTGATGTATATGTTGCAGTTTTAAGTCCATAACCACCAAGTTTAATCTTTGCAGCTGCAAAAATCTCACCAGCAAGAAGAACACCTTGCCCACCAACACCTGTAAATCTCATTAATGTTCTAGCCATAGTGTCTCCTTATATCTTTTTCTCAAAGTCATCTTGAGTAATTTTTGGACGTCTACCTTGTTGCACAGCTTTGATCTCTTCATACATATCACAGTACTCATTAGCTTTTTCATCATGTTTTAATACACCAGTAGGGAAAATATTTAATTGTTCCTCTTCAGATAATTTTTCATATTTTGTTAATGGCATAGTAATAGAATCGATCCAATCAAGATTTTCCATTGCTGATTGCATTTTATTCTTTCTACCAAGGTTAATATGACAGTTAGACATAATATCAAAGAAAGAGAAACCTCTATGTTCAAAACCTTTTACAAGGATTTTCTCTAATTTCTTAGGATCAAGCATAGTCTCACGTGCCACAAAAGAAGCTCCACACGCTTTAATAACTTCACACGCATCAAAAGTTGGGTCAATATTACCCGCTTTTTGAGAAACTGTCCACATCCCTTGAGGAGTTGTTGGAGAAGTTTGTGAATTTGTAAGACCATAGATAAAGTTATTGATCATAATAAAATTAATATCAATATTTCTTCTAGCCGCATGGATCGTATGGTTTCCACCAATCGCCATAGCATCACCATCACCTGCTACACAAATAACGTGCTTATCAGGGTTTGCTAATTTGATACCAGTAGCAAATGCAACTGTTCTACCATGAGTAGTATGAACCGTATTAAAATCTACATAAGAAGAGAATCTTCCTGAACATCCAATACCAGAAACAACACACACATCATCTTGCTTCCATCCACACTTCTCGATTGCTCTAATAACAGCTTTTAAAATAACACCGTCACCACATCCCCAACACCAAAGTGTTGGCATCTTTTCAAGTCTTAAATATTTATCATAATTATAAGCCATTTTAGAATACCTCCTTAACTTTCTCTACGATCTCATGTGGAGAAATTGCTCTACCGTTAACTTTGTAAAGCCCTTCAAGATCAAGTCTTCCAGCAACTCTCTCTACCTCTTCAGTATATTGTCTGATGTTAAGCTCTACACAAAGTACATTTTTTACCATATCAGTATATTTTTTAATACTCTCAGCTGGACTTGGCCATAACGTAATTGGTCTAAATAATCCCGCTTTGATCCCATCAGATCTTAGATGTCTAATAGCTTCTTTTGCAGCAAGTGAAACTGAACCATACGCAATAATTAATACTTCACCCTCTTCTCCATTAAAGTCATCTAACATAAACTCTTCATTTAATTCAAGCTCATCTCTATGCATCATAACTTTATCTTCAAGTCTTTGGATCAGTTTTCTACAAGTTTCAATCTCTTCAGTTGGGAATCCCATAGCATCATGATGAAGACCTGTAAAGTGGTATCTATATCCTGTAAACATTGGGTTAAGTACTGCTGGCTCATCACCTTCAACACCATACGGTTTATACTCTTCAGCAGGACCATCAAATGTTTTTCTTGGTACTATCCCTTTTTTTACTTCTTCAACAGTAGGAACCATTGCCTTACCATGCATGTGACCAATAGTCTCATCTGTAAGTACGAAAACTGGTTGCATAAATCTATCCGCAAGATTGAATGCTCTTACAACTTCAGTATAACACTCAGATAAGTTACCAGCACAAAGAGTAATCGATCTAAAGTCACCATGAGATGGGTTTCTAGATTGTCTAATATCCCCTTGAGAAACTCTTGTTGGAAGTCCAGTTGAAGGCCCCCCTCTCATTACGTTTACAAGTACCATTGGAACTTCTGCCATTTGAGCAAGACCAAGGTTTTCAGCTTTTAAAGATACTCCCGGTCCTGAAGTAGCAGTCATAGCTCTTACACCTGACATCGCTGCACCAGCTGCTGCAGCTACACCTGCGATCTCATCTTCCATTTGAATTGCAGCTCCACCAGCTTTTGGTAGAAGGTCTGAAATTGTATGCATTACTTCACTTGAAGGAGTAATAGGATATCCTCCAAAAAACTCACATCCAGCATCAACTGCAGCGATCGCCGCTAAGTCATTACCAGTTGAAATTATTTCTCTCATTTCCATTATTTCCCCTTATTTCCCGTAGTTCTCAGGTAGTCTATAATTATTTTCGATAATTGCCGTTGCTCTAGCTTTACTATCATCTGTAAGTTTTGCAAATTTTACATTATCTGTCTTTTTATCTGCAACATATATAGCAAATCTGGACAGTTTAATTCACAATCGTTACATCCAATACAACTATCAATTGCAACAATATCAACCATTGCTCCAAGTGTTGAAGTTGGCTCTGCTCTCATTGAAAGCACTCCAGCTGGACATACAGACACACATATATCACAGGCTTTACATCTACTTTCATCAACCCACACAGGAGTATTATCAGGTGCTTTAATTAATGACATTTTTTCCCCTTAAATTCAATTTAAAATAGAATATATGATTTTCACTTTATTCTTTATAAATTAGTACAACTTAGATCGCATCATACATTCACTTTGAATATCATAACGTAGAAATAGTAATAGGTTTTTGAAGAGGAAGTGAAAAAAACGTTAAAAAAAAAGAATGTTACTTTTAGAAACATAAAAATAGGAGTATACTATTATTTTAACTCTATTGTAACCCGTCTATTTTGAGATCTGCCCTCTTTGGTAACATTTGAAGCAATTGGTTCAGATTCTCCGTACCATGACATCACCATTCTTTTCTCATCTAAGTCTTTAGATAACACTTTATAAACATTATAAACTCTTTGTTTAGAAATGAGAAGATTTACAGCAGCTGTAGATGTGGAGTCTGCATGCCCTTGGATATATATTTTGTATCCTTTAAGCTCTTTTGCTAAAGCAATCACATCTTCAAGAACTGTCTGCTGTGCTGGGTCTATAAAAGCTTTTCCATGGTCAAAATAGATCATCTTTTTTATTGCTTTTGTACATCCAAACTTGTCTACAAAAACTCCCTCTTCCGTATTAGGACATAGATCTGCACTATCAGGAACAAGATCATTATCCATATCATCTAAAGTTTGTGTAAATGCAGGTTGCAGTAATAGAATAATTAAGATTAAATATTTCACGAAAAACCTTTTGT
>CBETOJ010000055.1:0-8164 GCA_965537725.1 uncultured Campylobacterales bacterium
AGTTGTAATTAAGTGTTACAAATGGTGACTGACACAGAATTTTTTACGCTCCCAAATATGATGGCGTGAACAAAACCTATTGAACACTTGAACACTTTGTGCTATAATTCATTTACAGAAAATATCAGCACCTAGGCTGTTCAAGTATTTCCGACATTACTGTTCAAGTAATTCTTTTTTTAGTGTTCAAGTACTCCGATATGACCACATCACGAGTATTATAAGGATATTTTTCACGAAACTTCTACCAAAAAAGATTTATATCACTCTGATCCTCAAAATCCTTTTTATCACAATGTAAAATACAATATTTATCATCTTGAAACTTTGTATTTTCACAGCCCCTTTTTGAACATATTTCAGACACTATAAACCCTATCTATTCTATAACTTTCCAAGATCCACCTTTAAGGCTTCCTACTCTTTGAAGTTTATTTTCATCTTTCAGCTTTTTAATCACTTTTTTTACACCTGATTCACTCATCTTCATTTGGTCGCAAAGCTCTTTTATAGTAATCTTACTCTCTTCTTTAATTAAAGCCAATATTTTTTGGTCACTTTTTAAGCTACTCTTTTGGTTACTTTTTTTAGATTCTTTGATATATTCTACAAGTGCTTTATAAATAATGTCTAGTATAAACTCTATAAACGGTGTAGATTCCCCTGAACTGCCTGAGTCTTCTAATGCTTTATAATACTCTTCTTGATATTCTCTTACAATGCTCTCAATTGGAATATATTCAAAGAACTCTTTATATGATCGAAGTATTACACTTTGCCAAAGTCTTCCTACTCTTCCATTTCCATCACTAAACGGATGGATAAACTCAAACTCATAATGAAATACGGATGATTTGATCAAATAATGTTCATCACTATTTTCTAACCATTCAAAGAGATCATTCATCAATTTGGGTACTTGATTTGGAGGTGGAGCTATATGGGCAACGCCATCTTCACTCCCCACACCAACATTATTATTTCTATACTCTCCAGCATTATCCAATAAATTTTCCATCAAATACTTATGAGATAATAAAAGATCTTTTTGTTTTTTATAATCATATTTTCCTATACGATCATAAGCTTTTATAGCTCCCTTTACTTCTTCAATCTCTCTAAGTGTTCCTAATACTTTTGTATTATTTATGATTTGAGTAACTTTAGATTCATCAAAACTATTTCCCTCTATTTGTAAAGTTCCAGTGATTGATCGTATTTTATTTTTTTTACGAAGTTTAAGAGTATTATGAGTATTTTCTATATATTTTATATCTGCTATTAACTCAGATATATCACTTATTTGTTGAACAATATTTGTAGTTATTGTATAAGGTGGTTGATAACTCATACTTGATTATACAATATTTTTTATTTATCGTATAGAAGTAGCCGTTAAAAAGATATAATCCTTCCCTGTAACTGTGACACGGAACTTTTTTTGTTGTAGATACTTTTTACAAAAGATCACATCTTTATATAAAACAGACATCTCAGAGAAATTATAGTTTTTAACTCTTGCTCCATAAAACATCTTATCTTCCACCCATCTACAATTTGGAAAGCCTAAGATCATCGCTCCATCTTTTTCTAGATGGTTTTGCACTATCTCCATAAATATCTTATTAAACTCTAGATTTGAGCTTTGTAAGGTAGCTATAGAGATAATAAGATCAAATTTTCCTATATTATGTTCAGTGAGGTTTTTTATATCTGCTTGTAAAAAAGAGATATTTGTATCATCTATAAACTGTTCTTTGGCATATTGTATAACTGAGCAACAATAATCTATTCCTAAAAGTTCTTGTTCTTCTATATTTGAAAAAAACTTTTTGATCACTTCAAACTCATCTCCACAATTTACACCAAGATTGAGTATCTTTTTTCTCTTTATAAGATCCACATTTTGCAAAGCTTTTTTATAATGGAGTAAAAAAGATGGCTGTGAGAGTTTATCTATAGTTGAGAAGATTGAATCTTTTCCATATTTTGTTTCAATATTCTCATCACTTTTATGAAAGCTATTTGAGATATCTACTTTATAAGCACGTATTAGGAAATGATTCTCTTTTTTTTCTATCTCATCTATACTACAATAGTAGTACTCAAAAAGATCCACAAGTTTTTTATAATCAAGTTTTTCATCTATTATTCTAAGAGAAAAAACTTCATCTACTTCATAGTTTTGAAGAGATTCTTCAAAACTATTGATAAAAGAAGTGAGATTAGAAAATAAAAGTTCTATTTTAATAATCCTGATAAGGCAGTAAAGATAATATTCCCAGACTCCTCTCCACCTGTTGAGGAAACATAGTTGACTAAAATTGGTGCTATTGTTTGAACTAATGATGGCTCAACTCCAAAGGTTTTCAAAGTAGTTTGTACCATTTCACTTGAAGTGATTGAGTTTACTAATGGAGATATTGTAGAAGTATTTGTAAGGCTTGATAATCCTGGTACACTATTCGTTACTTTTGAATAATCACTTTGTGTAGTATTATTTCCAGCATACGCTAAAAGTGTTCCTAATGCTCCAACACTTTGAGTTGTATTGAGCCCTGTTTCCTCTTTTACACTATTAATCAAAGTTTGATTCTCTTTTGTTACACTTTGTGAAGTATTCGTTTTACTTGCAACTGTTTCCATCACTGAATCTAAAAATCCAGCCTGTAATGTTAATGTTGCTATCATCGAAGCTATTAATATTTTTTTCATAAAAATCCTTTTGTAATTATGTGGGATTATATAACTATTTATATAATTTTTTCCTGACCTAATCTATATAATGCGAAATCATATTTTACAGGATCATTTGGATCAAACTCTTTTAGCTTTTCTGTCACAAGATAAACAGAATAAAGATCATATGTTTTTCTCTTTAAAAGTCCAAGTTTCCCGCTTACTTTAAAAGTATGAGTATCAAGGGGGATTATGAGATCTTTTTTCTCTATTTTACTCCAAAGTCCCATATCAAGATTATCAGATCTTACCATCCATCTAAGAAACATATTGTATCTTTTATATGGAGCATTTCCTCTTAGTTTGACTTTTCCTAGCTTATCTTTTTTTGGAATAGTTCCAACTAAAAATCTCAATCCTTCACTATTATTCTCTAATCTTTCGCTTATAGCTTGTATAATTTCCTCAAGTCCATCTAAAATATTATGCTCTTTTTTATAGCCACTATAAAATATATTTTCTAAGCTATCAATTGATCGTAGTTTTCGTAAAACAATGAAAAAATCTATCACATCTCTCTCATTTTGAAAACGGTAATAATACCCTTGTAGTTTTTTTTGAATACTCTTTTCATCTTGCTCTAAAAGAGTAAAATCTAAGCTATCTAAAAAAGTGACTATAGCTTTTGCATTTCCATATCCAAATAAAGCACAAATAAGTGCAATATATTCATCAGAATATCTTTTAGCTATAAAAAGTGGATCTGGTTTTTCATAACACAACTCACTAATACAATCTCTTTTTTTAATCTCAAGGTCGAGTGACTCTTTTATATCCCTCATATGTTATAATAACCAAAACTAAAACAAAGGTTTCTAAAATTGGTGTCTATTTTAATTACAGGATGTTCTAGTGGAATAGGAAAAGAGACTGCTCTTTATTTACAAGAAAAAGGGTATAGAGTGTTTGCAACTGCAAGAGATGAAAAAGATGTGGAAGAGCTTATTAAGCTTGGATTTGAGGCTTATCTTCTTGATGTAACAAAACCTAAAACCATCAAAAAAACACTTAAAAAAGTTTTACAACAAACAAATGGTACTTTAGATATAGTCTTTAATAATGCAGGCTATGGACAACCAGGGGCTTTAGAAGATATCTCTACAGAAGTTTTAAAAGAGCAGTTTGAAACCAACGTATTTGGACTTCATGAAGTTACAAATCAAGTACTTCCAATTATGAAAAGCCAAGGCTATGGAAAAATCATCCAACACAGCTCTGTTTTAGGTCTTATCTCTTTACAGCTTCGAGGGGCATATAATGCTAGTAAATATGCTATAGAGGGACTTACAGATACTTTAAGACTTGAATTAAAAGATACAAATATAGATGTAACTGTTTTAAATACTGGGCCAGTTACTAGTGATTTTAGAAAAAATGCTATCAAAAAAGCAAAAAAGAATATAGATATAGAAAACTCTAGATTTAAAGAGAAATATCAAGAATCTCTACAAGATAATAAATCAAAAGTTCCATTTAATCTTCCCGCAATTGAAGTGGCAAAAATAGTTGAAAAAATCATTCAAACACAAAATATAAAACCAAGGTATTATATAACTAAAGCAACCTATATTTTAGGCTTTGCAAAAAGAATTCTCTCAAGCAGTTTGCTTGATAAGATATTAATAAGGCTATAGATGAAAAAAAAGATATTTTTACTAGAAGATGATACCACTTTAAATGAAACAGTAAGTGAATACTTTGAAGATCTAGGGTATGAAGTAGTGAGTAGCTACGATGGGAATGAGGCTTTAGAGTCTATTTATGAAAAGAATTTTGATATGTTACTGCTTGATGTAAATGTTCCTGATATCAATGGTTTTGAAGTATTAAAAGAAGTAAGAGAACAAGGGATACAAACACCAGCTATCTATATCACGTCATTAAATTCTATGGTTGATGTGGAAAATGGTTTTGAAAGTGGTTGTGATGATTATATACGAAAACCTTTTAGCCTTAAAGAGTTACAGCTTCGTGTTGAAACTATTATTAAAAGAGGTTTTTTCCATCAAAAAGATGATCAGATACAAATAGATACAAATATCTCTTATAATACTTTCAATGATACTTTAACTATAGATAATGAGGCAATACAACTTAATAATAAAGATGCAAAACTTTTAAAGCTTTTTATTCAACATAAAAATGAGATCCTCTCCCATGAAACTATCTATGCAAACCTTTGGGAATATGATGAAGAGGTGAGTGAAAGTGCTCTTCGAACCTATATTAAAAACTTACGAAAATATTTAGGAAAGGGAAAAATTGTCAATATTAAAAAACTTGGATATAAATTTACCGCAGAGTGAAAAGAAAACACTTTTTCGATTTTTAGCCCTATATATCTTTTTTACCTTAGTTATTTTAGCGCTGACTACCTATCTATATTACTCTTTACAAAAAGAGCTGTATAATCAACAAAAAACAATCGCTCTTAACCAATATGCCAATGACTTCTTAGCACAACTAAAAGAGATACCTAACCAGACAAGTTATCCAAAAGATGATAACTTCGATACTTCTTTATATGATAGAAACTATAATCTTATCTACTCTACAGAATCAAAGCCTAAAAAACAACTAGGAGATATTGAATACAATAATAATGTGATCGTTCGATATATAAAAGAGCCAAATAAATACTTTAAACATACTCAGTACTTAATAGTAAAGATCAATGATAATTCAAACTGGGAATACGAAGTGTATCAACATATTATCATCTATGGAGTTTTATTTTTTATTTTTATGATAATCATTGGATATTTTTTACTTAACCTTTTTTTAAAACCAATGAAAGATATGTTAAGACTTTTAAACCAGTTTATCAAAGATACTACCCATGAACTTAATACTCCTATAAGTACTATTAGAACCAATATAGAACTTATAGACCAAAATAATATAGAAGATGTAAAACTCAAAAAGATAATAGGTCGTATAGATATAGGAGCTAAAACTATTTCAAATATCTATGATGATCTTACCTATCTTATTTTACATCACAAAATAAAATCCCATGATGAAATGATCCATTTAGACCAAATTATTGATGAAAGAATAGAATACTTTAAGATCCTAGCAAACTCTAAAAAAGTGGTTTTTTATACTAATACACAAAATGAGCTTTCAGTTTTTATGGATAGAAATAAACTTATCAAACTCCTTGATAATATTATCTCTAATGCTATCAAATATAATAAACGTAATGGAAAAATATTTATTACACTAAAAAACAACACTCTAATTATTAAAGATACAGGAAAAGGGATCAAGCAAGAAAACTTAGATTCACTTTTTGAGAGATATGCCCGATTTGACAATGTTGTAGGTGGCTTTGGAATTGGTTTGAATATTGTAAAGATGATCTGTGATGAGTATCATGTAAACATATCTATTGATAGTAAAGTGAGTGAATATACGGAAGTGGTTTTATCTTTTAAAGAGTAAAGCAAAGTATTAATACTCTGCTTTATCTCCATTTTTTAATAACTCTTTTGAAAATCTGATCACTTTATTTCTTCCTGTATCTTTTGCTACATACAAACTAAGATCTGCATATTTGATCGCTTTCCATATCTGATTAGAATCTTTTGGAACAAATGAGTACCCTATACTTATTGTTTTTGAAAATGTTTCATCATTGAAAGTAAATACGATTTGTGAGAACTCTTTATTGATAGTATTTGCTAATTCTAATGCACTCTCTTCAGTTGGATTTCTAAGAATAATAACAAACTCTTCCCCACCATAACGGATAATAAAATCACTTTGTCTAATAAGAGACTTAAGTGTTTGAGCTAGTTTTTTTAAGATCGCATCCCCTGCATCATGCCCATAAGTGTCATTTACCATTTTAAAATAATCAATATCTAAGAACATAATAACATATGTTGTTCCTCTTGACATCTCATCAGGCATAGAATTTTCAATAAAGTCATCTAGATACTTTCTATTATAAAGTCCTGTAAGACCATCTACTAAACTTCTCTCTTTTAAAATATCCATTAAGATTCGACTCTCTAAGATAGGTTTCGTCTCTTCAAGATATTTTTTAATGATCCCTATTTGATAATTGATATGTTTTAAACATTCTTCATCTTCACAAATAATATGTACTGTAACGCTTTTTTGATCATTGATCATAAATGGGATACAAACATACTCTTTTCCATTTTCACAATCTGTTGCACGACAAAGTTTTGGAAAATTCTTAGAAACTACAACATTGTCTGTTCTCTCAGCTCTACACACTTCTCGCACATTTTTATCAACAAAACAGCAAGGTGTCATATCGTTAGTTTGAAAAACAATCTTTCTATTTCCTTTAATAAGATCATTTTCAAAGATACAAAACTTTTCAATATGTAATTTATCTTGCAAGACTTGAGTCAATCTAAAGTAGATATCATTTTTTCCAAGATCAGTTTCGATGGTCTTTTTATATGTATAAATTTCAGAGATATCTTCTATGATCTCTTGAGCACTTAAAAGCTTATCGTTATTGATATTGGTTGATCTATTGTGTACAAAAGAGGTAAGGTTGTTCTCAATACCTGTTAGAACTGTTTCAAGCTTTTCAATGATCTCATTGAGCCATTTAAATGCTTCTTTGTCCTCTTGGAGTTTTGCTCCCTCAGCTCGGATAGTATAATCTCCATCATGTACTTTTCTAAGTACTTTGATCATAGTATCAAATGAAGAAGTATACGGTTTGATCCTATTACTTATAAATACTAACATAAGAACTAAAAATATTGCAGAAGATCCAATGATCTTTAAAAGGATAATAATACTTGATATCCTATCATCTTGTATATCAAACTCTAAAGAGATAGCTCCTAGTACCTCACCCTCTTGTGCATTGTGACACATTAAACAATTTGGCTTATCATGAGAGGATGCAATATAAGGAATAGTGATCCGAAGCTCTGCACTTTTAAGTGTTTCATTCACTTCTATCTTTTCAATTGCATTTTTTAAAACAAATTGATCGATCTTATCTTTTGGAGGAAGTTTTTCTTCACCATTGTTAAACTGATTGTTAACACTTTGAGATCGTACCACCCATAAACTCTTGATCCCCTCAACCTGACTCATACCATTGAGAAAAACATCACTTTGGTGCATATTTCCATTTACCATATGGGCTGTCAATGACTGCTTTACTGTCTCAGCAGCAAGGTAAGCTCTTTTTTTGGCTCCATCGTAACTGTTTTCACGAGATCCAAGTGCGACAAATATAACGATTACAAGAATCAAAGCTGCAACCATTGAAAAGATAATCAATGTAACTTTTTTATTTGATGGCATTATGTAGATCCTCCCATCATGCGAATAAATTTATTTTATCTAATATTACTCAACTTTCGCACATAGGAAATCGTAAATTTCTTATATTCAAAAGCCTAAATAAACCCCATAAATA
>CBETOJ010000056.1:0-8157 GCA_965537725.1 uncultured Campylobacterales bacterium
TTTATTTATGGATAGTTTTTATATTTATTGGAGTAGTTTGTTAGGTGCTTACGTTAAAATCAATAGATATCTTGTAATAGTATTATGATCATAATGTAAAATATCGTTGTATAGTGTTTTAATATCTTTTTCATCTGTAAGTGTAGGATTATTTCTAACTTGCTTTTTAGATTGTCTTTTAAACTCGTATAACTCTAATTTTCCGATTAGTTCTGCAGTATCTGTAATATCTCTTTTAAAAACAAACTTTAAAAGCCTTATAATAATTCCTTTAACTTTCTTCAAGGTTTCAAGTTTATTTTCATCTTCTAAATACTGGAGTGTATTTTTAATAGTATCAAAATCTAAAGTATGAATATTAGTATCATCACCTTTTTTTAATCTATCAACAAAACTAAACTTTATCCGTGACTTGTCTTTTTTAATAGTTGATTCGCTCAACTCATCTTTTCTAAAATCAAAGTATTGTTCAATAATATTTCCAATAGTATGATCTTCTTGTTTCCTTTTCTCTTTGATCTGCTCCTTGATCTCTTTGAAATGGTCTATTGGATCTATACTATTATTTATAAGCTCTTGATACTCTGTTCGCTTTTTTCTTGCATTGACTAAAGAGACACTGGGATAAACTCCAAAAGATGTTTTACGTCTTTTTAGTGTTGCAGGGCTTGTATAATAAAACTCCCATAGTTTTGTTCCATTTGGTTTTATTAGTAGCTGTAAGCCTTTACCATCTGAAAGTGTATAATTTTTCTCTGTGGGCTTAGATGTCTTGATTTTTGTATCATTTAGTGGAGTTACAACCCTTGCCATAAATAAAGCCTTTCTCAAAGTTTTAGTTACATCAAGATTCAAAAAAAGGCTCTTTGAACCAGCTTTTTTAATCAATGTAACTTCTAATGTAACATAAATACTTAGATTTAGTTACATCAAATTAGATTAACTTAGACTATTATATCGTTATAAACTTAGGTTTTATCTGTGTTTGTTAGATTAATTTGGATTGTATTAGATTAATAAGTGGCGGACAGAGAGGGATTCGAACCCTCGGTACCCGTGAAGGTACGCACCCTTAGCAGGGGTGTGGTTTCAGCCAACTCACCCATCTATCCGTTTAAGAGACGCAATTATAAAAGAAAGTTCTTGAATAACTGCTTAATTTTTATAGATTTTGTAAAATTCTTTCTACAATTGCTTTTGGATCTTCAGATTTATAGATCGGTCGCCCTACTACGATGAAATCTACGTGTTGCTCTTTTGCTAACTTTAGATCAGCTACTCTTTTTTGATCTCCTGCATCTTCACCAAACGGTCTGATTCCAGGGCAAAGTGTAATAAACTTATTGGAAGTATTATTTTTAATATCTAAGCTTTCAAATGCTGATGATACCACACCATCCATCCCAGACTCATATGTATCTTTTGCAAACTTCGTTGCTTTTACATCGATATCTTCATTATAGATATAAGAAAATGATTCATTATCAAAGCTCGTAAGAGCTGTTACAGCAATTACTATAGGTCGATTTGGAACATCTTTGATTCGCTCCATCACTGTAGCCATAGCATCTTTTCCTGCACTTGCATGAACATTAAACATATCTATTGGAAGTTTACAGATCTCCTCAGCAGCGTCAGCCATAGTATTTGGGATATCGTAAAGCTTTAAATCTAAAAAGATTTTAAAGTTTGGATTTATAGCTTTTAGTTCTTGTAAAAACTCCTGCCCATCTCTTATATAGCTTCGAAACCCTACTTTCAACCAAATATCAAAATCTTTAAGCTTTTTTACGAGCTCTAGATTTGCTTCACGTGAAGGATTATCAAGTGATACACAAAGTTGCATTTTATGTTCTTTCTATACTATCAAGAACACCATTGACAAACTTTGGTGCACTATCACTTGCTAATCTTTTTGAAAGCTCAATCGCTTCATTGATAATAACTGGTTTATCAAGATCACTAAAAAGTATCTCATAGATAGAAAGTCGTAAAATCGCTTTTTCAATCTTCCCAACATCATCTATCTCTCTTTTTTTCAAATGCTCTTCAATCTCATGATCTATTTTTTCTAAATTATTTACTGTACCATCAAAAAGGCTTAAAGCAAACTCTTTTTGTTTATTTCTTATCTTTTTATCTTCTAAGATAACATCAGAGTGTTTTGCTATTGCTTCATTTCCAAGATCGTAGGCATATAATAATCCTACTACAGATTCCCTTGCTTGTGTTCTAGTAGCCAACTCTCTACCTACTTTGCCATTTGATTATAAAGATCAAGCATCTCAATAATAGTTACCATCGCTTCAGCACCTTTATTTCCTACTTTACTTCCAGCTCTTTCAATCGCTTGCTCAATTGAGTTTGTAGTAAGAACACCATTTGATACAGGAATTCCATGCTTCATAGTAGCAGTTGCAATCCCTTTTGTAGCTTCAGCAGATATATAATCAAAGTGTGGAGTTGCTCCTCTAATAACAGTTCCTACACAACAGATCGCATCATATTTTCCACTCTCTAATGCCTTAGTCAGTGCAAATGGGATCTCAAATGCACCTGGTACTAAGATAAGATCAAGATTTGCTTCATCTCCACCATGTCTTACAAATGCATCTTTTGCACCCTCAACTAATCTATCAGTGATAATATGGTTAAATCTTCCATTAATTATAGCAACTTTTTCATTCCCTTTAAGGCTTAACTTCCCTTCAATAATGTTCATCTGTTTTCTCCGAAAAAATGGATAATGAATAATGAATAATGAACAATTTTATCCATTTTCATATTTTCATTAAACATTTTCATTTTATTTATTTTATAAATTGTATGCGATTATACCCTAATCTTATTTAAATCGCACGAAGTGCAACAATGATTATTCATTGTTCACTTTTCACTATTCATTAGTAAGCTAAAACCTCTTGTATCTTAAAAATATCCTCAATTGTTTTATATAGATCATCTATTTGAAGCATATTTGGTCCATCACTTAGTGCACAACTTGGATCAAAATGTGTCTCAAAGAAAAATCCATCTACTCCAACAGCGGCAGCAGCTTTTGCTAAAGATGGAACAATTGCGCTATTCCCTCCAGTGGTCTCTCCAGTGCTAGGAACTTGTGCTGAATGTGTTGCATCAAAAATGACTGGTGCGAACTCTCTCATAGCAATAAGATTTTTCATATCTACCACTAATGCTCCATATCCAAATACATTTCCTCTCTCACAAAGCCAAACGCCTTTCTCTTTTGAGTTTTCATAGCTTACACTTTCACACCCTCTTGTTCGAAGAACTTTTTCCACAGGATGCTTCATACTATTCGCTGCTAAAAACTGCCCTTTTTTGATGTTTACTTTTGCATCTGTTTTTCCTGCAGCTACTAATAGATCAGTTTGTCTACATAAAAATGCAGGTATTTGTACCACATCACATACCTGAGCAGTAGGAGCTACTTGATATGATTCATGTACATCTGTTACTAGCTTCATCCCAAAAGTTTTCTTTACCTCTTCTAGTACTTTTAAGCCCTCATCAAGTCCAGGACCTCTAAATCTATCTAGACTTGTTCTATTTGCTTTATCAAAACTTGCTTTAAAATGAAAATCTATTCTTTTATCTTCATTGAGTTTTGCTAAAGCTTCTGCTATTTTCATCACATTATCTCTATTTTCTATAACACACGGTCCTGTTAATAATATCATTTTATATTTCCTTTAAATTTATTTTTTATTTTATCTGTAAAATACCTATTCTCTTGCCCATATACAATATAATGAAACTCATACATATTATTAGCAATATATTCAAGATCATCCTGTCCATTCTCATCACAAGCGAAAAGTATTTTATCTTCCACCTGCAGTTCTTCATTTAAAGATGGGAGCAATATATCTTCCCCTTTGCGAATGATCAATAATGGAACAATATTGTTAAAATGGTTTCGATCTCTTCTTGATCTTTTGAGTTCAAAAAGTTTCAAGGCTTGATTCTCTTTGAGGTGATTATATATTTGTTCAGCTTCAACTTTATTGATATTCAGCTCAAAAGTAATAGGATGCACATCAATAGTTTTTATAAGCTGTAAAATAAGTTCACTTGCCCACTGTTCATCTTTTGATGCTACTAGTTTGATCATCCTATCGCTTAATGGGTTAATCAAAGCATTCACAGTTTTATGGATCAAGATTTTAGAAGGTAAAAAGATATGATCTATTTTTGCATGAGAGAAGATAGAAAAGTCTGAAAGTTCATTTTCTCTTGCTACGATCACTGTATTTTTATTAAGTTTTTTTACTGTTGAGACAATAGAGAGATTTGTAGTATCATTGTTTGTTCCTACAAAAATCAGTTTTGCTTCTTCAATATTTGCCTCTTTTAGAGTAAACTTATCTTCAGCATTTCCATTAATAAGTTTTGTCACTCCATCTTTTTTTGCACGATTACAAACTACTTTATTATATTCAATAACTATTGGACTTATCCCATTGTTTTTAAACATTTTATAAAGAGTTTCACCTAACCTTCCATAGCCACAGACGATAATATTTTCTGAAGGGATAGAAAAGCTCTTTCCATCTAAAGAGTCGATATTATAAAGCCAATTTTTTAGTTTAAATAGATTTGATCCATGGAGCGCCATTTGTAATTGATATGCGATGATATTAAATGGGTTTTCTATAATATCAGCCCCAGCATCCAAAAGGTTTCCTGTCTCATTATCAGTAGTTGAGCGTACTGCAACTTTTACATGAGGATTTAATATCTTTGAAGCTAGAGTAACCCTTAGATTTAAAATATTTTTTTCAAATAAAGAGACTATCCCTTTACAATGAATAGACTTGATACCTGCAAGTTCCAATGCTTCTGCATTATGAGCATCTTTTACTAAAACTGGAACGTGTGGAGTAAACCCTTCAAGCATAAGATAGTTTGCTCTTTCTTGATCTATCTCTATTACTACAACACGCATATGGGCATCAAGAAGTTTTTTGATGATCTCACTAGTCATGTCATTGTATCCAAGAACAATCACAAAATCATCTTTGATCTTTTTAACAGATTTTTGAAATCGTGCCATTGCAATTTCACTTAAAAAAAGTTTATCTTGCAATAAAGAGACCAAAGATCCTATCCCATAAAACCAGCTAATAACAGTAAGATAAATTGAAATAGAAGCCCAAATACGCTGCTCATGAGTAAAGGAAAAAGGGATCTCTCCAAATCCAATAGTAGTAGCGGTATAACTTACAAAATAAAAAGCATCAAAAATAGTAAAATAATAAGGCTCACCACTCTCATTTATCCCAGGGATGATCAAAAAACCAACCATAGCGATCACATAAGAGATCACAATCACAGTAAATGGTAATCTCATCCTTTGAAGGACGATCCATAAAGAGCTGTATTTCACTTTTAATTACTCGATACTAAATTTATCTTTTGGACTTTAATGTATCACCTACATAGATCACCACAGAAGTGATATTTGCCAATACTGCTCCACCACTTAAAGAGATAATAAGACCAAAAGTCTCTATATCCATTGGTTCGCTATATCCATGAATTGTCCAAATACTTGCAGCTGCTATAAGCTGTAGATCAGCAACTAAACTTGTTGCAATAAGTACAGAACCCACTTGAGACTTATCCCCAAGCTTTAAAACAGTTGCTATTAGATTTACTACAATCGCTACAAACAGTTCATATTTACTATGTAGATGCAATGCCGCTGGATCACCATACCAAAACCCAAAGTTTAATGTCATAGCAAAGATAATAAAAAAACCAGCTAATACTTTATCTAAATTCATACATACCCTCTTATAAGAATCTTTACCTTATTGTAACAAAGCAAGTTTTAATATCTTATTTTTTAGTCACTAAAAGCCCACCAGCTACAATAAAACAGATACCTATTAATATAACGCTTGTAGGAAAAGCATCCCCTAACATCATCCCAATCAAAATTGAAAAAATAATATTACTGTACCCTACAGCACCTACTATCCCACCCTTTTCCAAAGAATAAGCTTTTGTCATATATATCTGCATAAATGTAGCACTAAGACCAAGTCCAAGTATTAAAACCCAAGCAAACCCCTCAGGCATCACAAAAGGAGCTACTATAAAATCTAAAGTAGTTATTATATAAAACTCTCCGATGACCATAAGTACTATAGGGCCTAAAGTACCAGCTAACATAAATGAAAGAACTATTGTTTTTGTATCATAATATTTTCTAAGCTCACGAATAGAAGTATAAGCAAGTCCAGCCCCTACCCCACTTAAAATACCAAGCCAATCAGTTTTACTTAATGTTGTAATATCAAAGCCTGTGATAAATAACACTCCACAAAACCCTACTAAAATACCGCTCCATGCAGTAAATGAAAGCTTTTCTCTTAAGAGTAAATAAGAAAATATTGCAGTAAATATTGGGGAGGTTTTACTAAAAGTGATCGCTTCAGCTAAAGGGATATTGGCTATATTATAAAAATACATTAAGAGTGCAAAAAAACCAACCATACCACGACCAATAAGTAAAAAAGGTCGCCCCCCTTTTTGGGTTAGAGGGGATTTATAAATAGCATAAAGGATTATAAGTACTCCACTTACATTCCTAAAAAATACCACTTCAATAGAACTCATATAGTTACTAAGCTCCTTAGCAAATCCACCTGTAAAGGCAAATAGTACTGAAGCTATCAGCATATATTTAACGGCTAAGGAAGTGTTATTGGAGTCTATAGTTTCACTCAAACCTAATCTTCTAAAATTCTTTTATGGCGTATGGGCTCAAAATCATCGTCATAACTCTCATCATCTTCTTCATACTCATCATCGACTAAAAATAGTTTTTCATAACCTAGTTTTACCAAGAGCTTATCACAATCATCCAAAGTCATCTTTTTATCTTTTAACTTCTCTTTAAAAAGTGCCATATGCTCTTCACTTATATCATTTGATTCTAATATATACAAAATTGAACTTTTTTCCATTTCCATTCTCTATAAAATTATTGCATCGTGCCATTGTACTAAAGTTAATCTATAACCTTGTTGAACTTTTAGTACTTCATGGGAAAAATAGGGATTACTTGGAAAGACTATCATATCCCCTGCTTGGGGTTGAAACTTTATCTCTTGACCATTTTTATCAATAGGGAAGTTCTAAAAGGTGTTTTTAGAACTTCCCCAAAGTTACTGATTTGTAACAATTTTTATACCTTTTATTAAATTCACAAATAAGAGGAAAAGGTATAGTAGATTTCTTTAAAGTCTATTCTTCAGTTTTAATCTCATCTAAACATTTTGAATACACTGCATCACATTTATCATAACAAACCTCTTTGTCTTGAACTTCTGATGATGTATCACATTTTTCTAAGCACGCTGAGTAAGTTGATTCACATTTTTCAATTGGTTGCATCTCATCATTTGCAAATAGAGTCACGCTAAATAATACAGCCAAAGATAAAAAGATTTTTTTGAACATTTATACTTCCTTAATATAGATATAAGTTTCATTTGTTAGTATAAATGTACTTTGTGTTTTAACACAAGTACACCAAGATAACTTTGAAGATCTATTTAGTCTCACGCCAATGAATACTATAGATCTTCAGGGTTCCTTTTATCCCTTATTTGTAATGCAATTATATTCTAAATTTTTCGATTTTAAGCTAAAAGTATGCTGAAAGAAAAAAGTTTTATCTCAGTATTTTTCACAAGCCTTTTAAAATAAATAACTTAAGCTAGAAACCATAGGATTTTAGCTAAAATCCTACTTTAAAACTATACAGGAGACCTCTTTTCAATGACAGAAATGATCGATAAAAATACTGATCTTTATATCTATGCCATAGGTATCTTTATCTTTTTTCAAGTTTTTAGAGCTATTTTTCGAAAAATCTCTTATAAAATAGTTCAAAAAACAAACTCAAAGTTTGATGATGAGCTTTTAACTTCAATATATAAACCAATAGATTTTTTGTTTGTTTTAATTGGAGCTAATATTGCTATAGGGATCATCCCTATTGAAACTGAAGTACAAAAGGTCGTAGATCATATTTTACGATCAGGGTTTATATTAGTAGTTTTTTGGGGAATTTTAAATATTCTTACAAATTTAGCACAAAATCTCTACAAAGTAACTAAT
>CBETOJ010000057.1:0-8116 GCA_965537725.1 uncultured Campylobacterales bacterium
CTCCTTATTCTAAAACTATATAGTATCTTAGAATAAGTTACTGTCCAGCACCCCACATATGAAGTTTTTTTGCCATCACTAAATTATAGTTTTGGAATATATCTATAGAATTTACTGCTCGGAAGTTACACTTGTCTAGTAACTCCATCATCATGGATAGATCACTCTTAGTTTTCTCTTCAATCAAAATAATAAAAGCAGAGTTTTCTAAAGCATGATACACACTATTGATAAACTTTTCTTGTAGAGGAATTTTACTTAGACAGTTTGATAATACTGCATATTCAAAATTACGATCTTGCAATCTAAAAGTTTGTGTACTAATTTTATTGATATCTTTATAAGTAAGTTCACCATCATAATTAACAATAAACTCTTTTAAAAATAAACTGATATCATCACAGCCATTATCAATATTTAAAATAGCTATATTTGGAGAGCTATCAAATAGCTCTTCAAACTGTTTGAACTCTTTATTCAAACTAGATCCCTAACTCTTTCATTCTCTCTTCACTTAAGTAAAGTTCATCATTACTCATGATCCCTATACCTCTATCTTTCATATCTTTTGCGATCCCTTTTGCATCATCTAAAGAGTGCATTGTATAGGTTCCACATTGATACTCATTGAGTTCAGGAATATCATTTTGGGAAGCTACATTTAAAATATCATCCATAGACTCTTCCCAAGCTTTTGATACTCTTTTTTCATCGGGAGTTCCAAGTAAACTCATATAAAATCCTGTTTTACATCCCATAGGAGAGATATCAATGATCTCTACATCATCAGAATTTAGATGATCTCTCATAAATCCTGCAAATAGATGCTCTAAAGTATGGATCCCCTCATTACTCATCATCTCTACATTTGGTTTATAAAACCGAAGATCAAAGACGGTAATTGTATCCCCTTTTGGAGTGGTCATTGTTTTTGCAACTCTCACAGCAGGTGCTGGCATAATAGTATGATCAACTCTAAAGCTATCAAGTAATGGCATTTTCTATCCTTTTATTATAATGTGTTTGATTATAGCATAAAAAAACCTAAGCCATTTTTGACTTAGGTTTTTACAAAGCAGTTTTAATTAAACTATTATTTTAATTTATCAGCTCTTGGGAAGATAAATACAGCTTGTCTAATTACACTGATCTTTTCTGGATTCTCTTTTGCATATGCTCTAAGAGTAACTGTAACTGGCGTATCTTTTCTTGCATCTTCTACTAAATGCTCCATTGTTGTAAGCTCAATCACTTTTTTCGCCATTTTTCCACGGCTTAGTGTAAATGGAGTAAATCTTTTTAATTCAACTCTACCAGCATACTCACCAATAATCTCTAGATCATATGTGTATTTCTCATCTTGAGTATTTTGGAAAAGAAGTACAAAGTTATTTGCGATCTCACCATTATCTCTGATTTTATAAAGCTGAGTAGTTTTATTAACATTTAAAAGCATATACTCTTTTTTACCACCCATTACAAATAGCATCCCAACAATAATAGCAAGTGCTACAAGATACATCATTGTTTTCTTTCTAAAGAATTTTGTTGGTGTATCTTTTTCTATCTCATTTGTACTTGTCCATTGAACTAATGATGGTTTTCCAAGTTTCCCCATAACTGTTGTACAAGCATCAACACACTCTAAACAGTTGATACATTCTAGTTGCATCCCTTTTCTAATATCAATATGTGTAGGACAAACCGTTACACAACTTTGACATGTGGTACACTCATCAGTCTCACTAAGATCTTGCGTTTTAAATACAACTTTCTCTTTTTTATCGTTGTAGATATCTCCACCTCTTTTTGTACTATAGATCGCTTGAACTGTATCATCATCATAAAGTACTGATTGAACTCTTGAATATGGACAAACATATACACAAAAGTTTTCTTTTAAAAATACTACATCATACACTAAGAACCCTGCAATACCTAAGATAAATCCTAATAGAACTGTATGCTCCATTGGGTTTTTCAAATATTCAAAAAAGTCTGCTGGTGGGATAAAATACCACATAAAGTCTGCTGCTGCCAAAAGCGATAACCCAGTCCAGATTAAGATAGCTACAACTCTTTTGGTTGCATTTTCAGGTTTTGACCAATCTGGTTCTTTTTGTTTATTTTTGATTCTTCTAAGCCCTAATAGTTTTCCCTCAATTAGATCTCTATAGATTACACGGAAAACCGTTTGCGGACAGGCCCAACCACACCATGCTCTTCCTCCAATTGCAGTTACTGCAAAAATACCAAGGAATAAAAGCATTAATAAAAATGGCATCATATAAAGCTCTTGCATATCAAAAACTACACCCATTAAGTGTAACTGTTTTTTATCAAATGATAATAAGAAAACTTGATGTCCATTTATCTGAATAAAAGGGAGTCCTACTGCAACGATTGTTGCTATGATATACGCCCAGTATCTCTGAATTCGATAAGATGTTTTTTTCACAACTTCACCCATTTTTCCATCCTTTTCAATTTATATGCACAATTATATATTATACATTCTTATATTTGCCATAAATTTAAGTAATAAATTTAATAAATTTTGCGTAAGTTGAGTATAACAAACTTCACAATATAATCTTTTTATGTTTAAAATAGATTATTTAGATCAAAAAAATCTACTTGCCTTTAGTGGCGGTATCGATTCTAGCGCACTTTTTTATCTTTTGGTAGAGAATAATATCCCTTTTGATATGGCAATCGTTGATTATGGACAAAGGGAACAATCAAAACAAGAGATAGAATATGCAAAAAAGCTTGCGAAAAAGTTCAATAAAGAATGTTTTATCAAAACCTATCCAAAAGAGCTTTTATTTAGTGAGCATTCTGCAAGGGAGTTTCGATACCAATTTTTTGATACTTTGATAGAAGAGTATTCATATAAAACTCTATTAACTGCCCATCAGTTAAATGATAAACTAGAATGGTTTTTGATGCAGCTAACTCGTGGTGCTGGACTAAAAGAGCTTTTAGGGATGGAAGAGATTAGCTATAGAAATGATTATCTTCTTTATAAACCTCTTTTGAAACACTCTAAAAGCTCCCTTTTAGAATATTTAAAAACTCATACTTATCAATACTTTGAAGATAGTTCAAATCAAGATGAAAAATATCTTCGTAACTACTTTCGCCATAATTTTAGTGATACGTTAATAAAAGAGTATGAAAAAGGGATACAAAATAGTTTTGAGTATCTTCAAAACGATCTATACTCTTTAATACCCTCAACTCAACCTATAATATTCAAAAAGCTTAGCATCTATAAGTTTAATACCGATCCAAATATTGCCATAAAACTTATTGACAGTGATCTAAAAAAAAGAGGAGTGATCATTACAAAAAAAACTCGCGATGAGATCGTGGAGAAAAAACAAGTGGTAATATCACATAAATTTGCTGTAAGTATAGAAGAGGATACCATCTATATTGCTCCATATAGAAAAGAGATAAAAATGGAGAAAAAATTTAAAGAGCTATGTAGAGTGAAAAAAATCCCCTCAAATATAAGAGGATATCTTTATAGTTTAGAAGAGTTTAACTTTTTGGTTTGGGACTCTCTTTTGGAGCCTGAAAAAGAGTAATAATATATTTTACCTCTATCCCCTCATTGAGTTTTGAAAACACAATTGGATATTGTATATAAACACTATGGATCTCTCCACTTAGTTTGTTGATTAAGTTAAAAAACTCATCAGGAGTTTTTACTATCGAAGTAACTGTAAACTGATACTCTAAATTCTCTTTTTGTTCTTTTTTTAAAAACTTCATAGAGGATTGTAAAGGCAATAACTTCGTAATATATTCTGTAGCTTTTCCTATGGAAAGATATTCATCTTTATTATATCTAGCATATGGAATTGTTTTCATATCAACTACTAAACCATTGTTTTCAATGATCACATTTAAAAGAGCTTTATTTTGGTGCTTTAAAAGCACTTTTGAATCTTTGTAAATATTTAAAAGTTTTGTCTGCATATCTTCAACTGCTGTTGTTGGAACTGCAAAATAGGTAACAAAAGTAGAACTCTCTTCTAAAAGTTCTAGATCTTTTAAAATTGCATCATATGGGATGATATCAAAATGCATATTGATTCTCTCTAAGGTACTTCGATTGAGCATTGTATGATTTGGTAAAGTAAGTGGGATATTTTTTTCTAAAGTCTCTATCTCTTGTTTTACTTCCACCACCTCTTTTTGTACATTTTGAGCCTGCTTTGCTGTTTGCTCTTCCATCATAATAGAATCATCTAGTTTAAAATAGACTACCGCAATCACAGCTATTAAACTTAGGATCGTTAAAAAAGTCCACCCTTTCATAGATTTTGGAGCAACTTTTGCTCGCGGTTTTAAAAGGCTTAAACTCTCTAAACTCTCTTTTTGAATAAATTTATCTAAATAGCGTTGTAGCTCTAAAGGTTCATACTCGATCTCTACCATCAAAGCATCATGTAAAGATTCCATTTGATCATTACTGAAAGGACTTAAAGTATATAAAAACTTCATCCCTTCTAAAAACTCTACATCCTCTTTTAGTTCATAGTATTCCTCTATAGCATCATTTAAAAACTGTTGTATTTCTAAAAATGAAACCTCATCATACAACTTTTGATCTACAATCTCATCTTCACTAAACTGCTCTTGCTTGATCTTTTCAAAAGGTGTTAAAGCTTCTGTTGTAGCATGTGCTATCTTTTGCTCCCCATCAAGAAAAACCATATATAAAACATTATTATGGATAAACACATTTAAACTATTTTTTACCCCAAGCTCTTTTGTATATTCACTAATAATTGAAAAAGGGGAGATCAAATAATCAATTCCACTATTGGCAAAATAACGATTATATGAAGCGAGCTCATTTTTAGCAACGGCTACACTAGTCGTAGAATCAAGTTTTACAGACTCATATGAGATTACATCTATTTCACTCGTTGGAAGTACTTTTTGGGTAGCTTGGTCATAGATAGAGATTAAATAAGTATGGGGAATATCTTTTTGCAAAACATCTAGTTTTACAAGAGCATCTTTTGGCATTGTTGGCTCAGCTGCTACAAAAGTGGAGTTCTCCTCTTTAAAGATCTTATTATCTTGTAGTATTTTGTAATTAACTTTTAATTGCTTATCTTGCTTTACAATACTTACAAACTGTTTTTTCTTTGAGCCAAACATTATATCCCCTACTTTTTATTTAATGGATGAGACATATTATACTGTTTTAACTTTGTATTTGTGTTTAACTTTGTATATATCCCTGTTGCTTTGAGTGAACTATGACCTAGAAGCTCACTAATATCATTGATCCTTGCTCCATCATTTAAAAGATCAGTTGCAAAAGAGTGCCGAAGCTGATGGGGAGTCACTTTGATCCCTATTTTTTTAAATGCTTTTTCCACCTTATACTGTAGTTGCCGTATACTCATAGGCTCACTTGATTCTTTTTCAAAAAGATATACTTTTGGTAAAAATGTTTTGATATATTCATCCAATAGATCATTGATATAACTATTTGTAGGTATCTCTCTTTGTTTATTCCCTTTTCCTATGACACTAATTGAATTTGATTTAATATTTTCAAGTTTTAATGAAGCTAGTTCTGCGATACGAAGACCAAAAGAATAAATAGCGACGATCACCACTTTCTCTTCCAAAGTGGTCTCTTCTAATACTTCAAAAATATTTTTAGTCTGTACTGGCTTTGGAAGAGTTGAAGCTATCTTAATACTTTTAGCCCCTTTTAGATGGACTTTTATATCTTTTGTCTCTAAATACTCTATAAAACTATTTAAGGCTGAGAGTTTTTTATTGATCGTTTTAGGGTTTTGTGAAGCGATCTTAAATCGATACTTTGTAATATCAAAGATAATTCCCTGCTCTTCTTCATAAAGTTCACTCAATTCAATTGCTTTTGAAATAGGAGTTTTATAAGTTTTTATAGTTAAAGGGGAATAGTTTTTAAGTTTTTCTAAGTACTCACAAAATCCTTCTAAATAAGTTTCAAAATCCTCTTTGATCATACTACTTATTTATCCAGCTGATTTTCCATCATCTTTTTTAAGATCAGTTCTTTTGCTTCTTCCATCTCTAAACCTTCCACATCAAAAGGTTCACCTACAAAAAACTCTATCGTACCAAAAGGTTTTGGAACAATAAATTTATCCCAAGATCTCATCTTCCAGTATTTTGAGGGCTTTGAGCTAATAGGAAGAATCGATGATTTTGTTTTTTGAGAAATTGCAACTATTCCATCAGCTACACTATAAATTGGACCTCTTGGGCCATCAGGTGTGATCGCCACATCGACACCATTTTTTAAAGTTTTTATAGCAGTGATCAAAGCTTTTGCACCACCACGAGAACTTGATCCAGTAATCGATCCAATCCCTAAAAAAGCAACTGTTTTTTGGATACTTTCCCCATCTCTATGTTCACTGATCATTGCTCTTATTTCATTATTAGGTCTAAATTTTTTATAATTAAATGGCTGCATTAAAAGATCACCATGCCAAAAAGCTACTACGTAGTTTTTACTTTGATCAAAGGAGCTATGATGATAGATCTTTTTGTTAGTAAAATAAATAAAACGTACTATTAACTGCATAATAAATGGAAATAGAACAGTTTGAAAGTAGTGTTTTATCTTTTTCTTCATAAGGGTTAGTGTACCACTTCCCCTTTTAATGATGTTCTAAAAGATTCTGTGATCTTTACAGGTAATATTTGACCAAGGAACTCTTCGCTTCCTTTTACAAAAACTCCTGTATAGTTATCACTATATCCAAACACTTCTCCATTTGGTTTTAGATCTTCAAACATCACCTCAAAAGTTTTTCCTATATAGCTACTCATCACCTCATCTTGATGCTCTTTATTAAGCTCAATCACCCTTTGAAGTCGCTCACTAGAGATCTCATCAGGAATCTGATTTGGCATATTTTGTGCTGGAGTATGTGGTCTAGGGGAATATTTAAAATTATAGATGGTCTCAAACCTTACTTTTTCAATCACATCAAGAGTATCTAAAAACTCCTCATCACTTTCCCCAGGAAATCCTACAATAATATCTGTACTAATTCGTACATCAGGAATAAGTGAGCGAATCTTTTCACAACGATTTAAAAACCACTCTTTAGTGTATCCCCTTTTCATATCTTTTAATACTCGTGTATTTCCAGCTTGTAAAGGGACATGGATAGACTTACATATTTTTGGATTGTTTGCAAACTCTTCAATAAACTCATCATCCATATGAAGTGGATGTGGAGAAGTAAATCGAATACGTTTCAGACCTTCTATTTTGCTAATATCTCTAAGAAGCTCTGTAAAGTTTGTTTTCTGTCGTTTATCAGAAAACCTTGTTCCATAGTTGTTAACATTTTGTCCAAGTAAAAAAACCTCTTTGGCTCCATTTGCTACAGATTTTTCAATCTCACCAATGATAAGTTCACTTGGAATACTGATCTCTTCTCCACGAGTAGCAGGCACGATACAAAAAGTACAACTTTTATCACACCCTAAAGAGATATTTACACTACATCTATATTTTGAAGTTTGAAAATCTGCAAAATCATAGGTGGTCTCATCATTATTGATATCAATGGCAACCATCCCTTTTGTTTTCACTGCTTCCGCGATTTTAGAAACATTTCTAGCTCCAAGTACAAAATCCACATAAGGAGCCCGTTTAATGATCTCCTTACCCAAATGACTTGCAGTACATCCACATACCCCGATCTTTGCACCATCTTTTTTCTTTTGATTAAAGATACCAAGCTCTGAAAAAAGTTTTGCTACAGGTTTTTCTCTCACTGAACAAGTATTGATGATGATTAGATCTGCATCTTCTAGTGTTTCAGTAGTAGTATATGTATAGTGTTTATTTAGTTCTGCAATGATATGTTCCGTATCACGGACATTCATCGCACACCCTAAAGTTTCTATGAAAAGTTTTTTACTCATCGTGACCTAAGAATCTCTTATAAAGAGTGTACTTCGTAGATATACTCATCATCAGCTAATCCATACTTCACTTCTCTAAAGTGAACTGAAAATCCAGCTTCTTCAAATTTATCCACTACAGCCATCATATCTTTGTGAGAGTTTT
>CBETOJ010000058.1:0-8078 GCA_965537725.1 uncultured Campylobacterales bacterium
GTTGCTGAAGCTATTGCTTTAGAGACACCTGTGATTGCTACAAATCATGGTGGAGTAAAAGATATAATAAAAGAGAATGAAAATGGTTTTTTTTTTGAGATAGGGGATGCTACACTTTTAAGTCAATATATCGTAAAGTCACAAAGTTTAAATTTTAACGGGTATAATTATATATCTAACAATTTTAGTTTACATAATATGGTTGAAAAAACGATAGGTGTGTATAACAAGGTCATTTAAATTTGGATTTTATTTTTCTAATACTTTTTCTTCTAGTTGTTTATTATTCCATACGCTACGCTTGGTGGACAAAGGCAATAGATTATACAAATCCTCGAATTTTGATGTATCATATGATTTCTCCTCATAAAAAAGATGCAAAGTTCAATGGTCTTAGAATTGATCCTACACTTTTTGAAAAACAGCTCCAATATTTAAAAGATGAGGGATGGAGTTTTTTTACAATGAGTGAATTGGTTGAAAAAAAAGACAATATCCCTTCAAAATCTATTGCTATCACTTTTGATGATGGATATGAAGATAACTTTTCCAATGCTTTTCCTATTTTAAAAAAATATAATATTAAAGTGACTATATATCTGGTATGGGATCGGCACAACAGAGAATGGTCTACAAAACGAAAAAAGAAAAATAGCAGCGGTGAGCTTATGCAAGAGTTAAAACTAAGTGATGAACAAATAAAAGAGATGATAGATTCAGGTCTAGTAGAGATAGGCTCACACACCATGACTCATGATAACTTACCGACTTTAAGTAAAGAGCAAAAACTCTTTGAGATTAGTGAGTCTAAAAAACAGATCGAAGAGCTTTTTCAAATTGAATGTAAATCGTTTTGTTATCCTTTTGGACTCTATGATGCAGAAGATAAAAAGATAGTACAACAAAGTGGATATACTAATGCTACAACTACCCAAAAAGGTATCGATAGTATTCAATCTAGAGATTTGTTTGAATTAAAAAGAGTTACAGTAAGTGGAAAAGATACCATGCTTGCTTTTAAAATAAAGCTAAAACGTGGAATCAAAGGTTTATATAGATGAGAGTTTGTCAAGTATTAGCTGGAAATGAAGATGGTGGTTTAGAAAAACATACTATTGAATTAGCAAAAGGCTTAGCCGAACAAGGTATAGAGGTAACAGTGATCGCTCATAAAGATTTTGAGCCTTTATTTAAAAATGTAAAGTTTATTGCTCTTGATCTTTCAAAAGGGAGAAATAACCCTTTTATTTTATATAAGTTTTATAAGATCTTAAAAGAAAAAAGATTTGACGTTATTCATGCACAAGCAAATAAAGCTACGGCAATGGTGGCTAAAATAAAACCATTTTTAGATACAAAAGTAGTAGCAACACTTCATAATATGAAAAAAAATCTCAAAGCATTTTATAAAATGGATCATGTGATCACAGTTTCAAATACTATTGGTAAACAGCTAAATATGGAGAATAAAACAACTATTTATAATGGATTAGAACTTGAAGAGGTTACTTCTATTGATCTTTATAAAAAGTATGATATCCCACAGGATCGATTTATTATTTGTTCTGTTGGAAGATTTGCAATGCAGAAACGATTTGATGTGTTAATAAATAGTATGCAATATCTTCAAAATATCCATTTAGTTTTAGTAGGATATGGAGAAGAGGAAGAGTCTTTAAAAAAGTTAGCAGGAGAGAATGACCTTCAAGATAAGATCACTTTTACTGGCATGGTAGAGAATATAGAAGCAAAGCAGATCGTAAAGTCATCTAAACTATTTGTATTGCCTTCAGATAAGGAAGGATTTGGGTATGTATTTGCTGAAGCTCTTTTTATGCAAACTCCTATTATTTCAACTGATGTGGCTGATATCAAAGATACACTAGGTGAAAACTATATGATCCCTTTTGATGATCCTAAAAGTTTAGCTAAAAAAGTTGAGATCATCAAAGAGAATTATGATGATACGCTAAGAGATTTTGAAAATGGTATCTTTAACTTTGCAAAAGATAACTTTACGATTCAAAATATGATAGATAAGACCATTGATATTTATAAGTCGGTGTTTCAATGAAACTTTTACTTATCAAAGATGATAAACCAGGGCACTATAATCAAAGCTATGGGATAATTAAAGCTTTTGAGCATCTTTATGAAAATGTGGAGGTGGAAGTTTTAGAGGTACAGATAAAAAGTAAGTTTAAAAGGGAACTTTTAAAAGTGATCTTAAATCTTAATCATTTATGGCTTCGTTTAAAAAATATGGGATATTTTTATAAAAACTTTGAAGCTCCAAAACAGCTTCCAGATATAATTATCTCTTCTGGTGGAAACACCTCTTTTTTAAATGCTTATTTAAAACAGCACTACAAGTGCAAAAATATTTTTAATGGGAGTTTGAGAAATTTAAATCATAAACTCTTTGATATAGTCTTTTCAGTCAATCCTTTGGGATGTAAGAATAATATTGTTTTAAATCTTCCTCCAAATACTATTGTTAGTGATGAGATTATTCAAAAAGGGAAAGCTTTTTTAGAAGAACATCATATCACTAAAAGTTGTTATAGCATAATAATTGGTGGTGAAGGATCAGGGTACTCTTTTAGTGCAAAAGATATTATACTGCTTCTAAGTAAAGTAACTGAGTTAGCCAAACAAGAAGATAAATGTGTACTAGTAACAACTTCACGAAGAACAGGTGAACTCCTTGATAATATAGTTGCAGAGTTTGAGAGTGAATATATCGGCTATAAAGTGATTTGGAGCCAAAACCCTCAAAAGGTGATGGGTGCTTTTTTAGGAGCAAGTGAAAAGATATTTGTCACTGAAGAAAGCTCTTCTATGCTCTCAGAAGCGATTGCTTCAAAAAAAGAGGTTTATTCTATGTATCCAAGTGATATTAAAGAGAATAAAAAATATAAGATGATCATCGATACTTTTGAATCAAAAAAACTCATCACAAGGTGCAAAATAGGTGAGAATATTCCAAAAGTTGTGGATCAAATAGATATACAAGATTCATATTTGGAGATAGCCCAAAATTTAAAAAAGAGTATTTTATTAGAAGGTTTGGAGAGTTAAATGCAAAATAAAATGAATATCGCAGCAGTAGTCACTGATCTTGGTGGAAATGGTGCTGAAAAATCGGTCTTAAATCGTTGTAAACTCTTAAAAGAAAATGGTCATAATGTGGTTATATTTATAGTTGATAATGTGATAGCATATGATACAAGTGAATTTGGTATCGAAGTGGTTCCTTTATCAAAGGGAAGAAATCAATATAAGTGGCTTGGAAAAATAGGGGATATTATTTATGCACAACTTTTAGGAAATAAGATGAAGCAGCATGGAGTATTTGATATCGTATTTTCCCACTTACCAAGAGCAGATAGGGTTGTAAAACTTTTAAAACATCCTAGAAAAATATTTACTATCCATATGGCTTTAAGTGCAGAGATAGGGAAGTTTAGCAAAAGAAGAGCCAATAAAAAAAGAAAACTTTATCAATACCTTTATTCCAATGAAGAGTTGATCTTTATCTCCCGTGATATGCAAAAGGATTTTGATCAACTAGAGATCACTTATAAAAAAAGCTATTTGATCTATAACCCTTTTGATTTTAAAACTATAAGAGAAAAAGGGAAAGAGTCAAATGAACTTGATTTTGAGTATATTATCTCCTCTTCATCTTTTAAACAACAAAAAAGATACGATGTACTTTTAGATGCTATTGCAAATCTAAAAAGTGATATAAAACTAGTGGTTCTTACCAATGAGACACCAAAACTAAAAGAGATGATCAAACAAAGAGAGATAGAAGAAAAAGTGATTATTTTAGGGTTTCAACAAAACCCATACAAAAATGCAAAGCTATTGATACTCTCTTCTGATCGTGAAGGACTACCTAGAGTAGTAGTGGAATCTTTAATCTTAGGAACAGCAGTAGTAAGTACCGATTGTCCTACTGGACCAAATGAGCTTTTAGTGGATGAACTTGCCCGTTGGTTAGTTCCTATGGGAGATCCAACTACTTTGGCAAAAAAGATAGATGAGGCATTAGGAGAAGACAAGATAGAGATCTCTGATTCGATTTTAACGAAGTTTCATCCTAAAAGTGTCTATAAACAATTAGAGATTATTTTAGGGGAGAAAATAGCGTGAAAGTGATCCATCTCTTACCAAATATTTCTTCAGGTGGGGCTCAAAAAAGTACTATTGATATTATTAATACAACAGAGGGAGAGATAGAAAACCATCTTGTACTCGTCGAAGATAAGAAAAAATATACTCCTGAGAATATCAAGTGTTACTCTTTGGTAAAAGATAAAAAGTTTTATAAAAAACTTGATCTTTTAGGTGACTTTTTACTAGCAAAGAAGCTTAAAAAACTTTATGATGAGATAGGAGCTGATCTTATTATCTCCCATGTAGATTCAACCTCTAGGATAGTAAAGTTTTTAAAGGTAAAAAAGATCCATTATATAAGAGCAAATATCTTAAGTGATCTGTATCTTATGAAAGAAAAGTCATATATCCGTTTTTTAAAAAAAGAGTTTATTTATAAGCTGATTTTTAAAGGTCAGCATCTTATCACAGTCTCTGAAGATATTAAAAGTGATATTTTAAAATTTATTCCAGTAAAGTCAATTCAGACGATCTATAATCCTTTTGATATTGAGAAGATAAAAAAGTTAGCTAGAGAGAGTTGTGAATATGATTTCCCTTATATTATCCATGTGGGGGCAACAAATCCTTATAAAAGACACGATATCTTACTAGAAGCATATAAAAAAGCAGATCTTAATATAAAGCTAGTTTTATTAACGGATACAAATGATAAGCTTCAAAATATGATCAACTCTTTAGGTTTAAGTGATAAAGTGATAGTTGCTGGATATCAACAAAATCCATATCCATATATTAAAAATGCAAAGCTATTGGTATTGAGTTCTGAGAGAGAAGGATTACCTAGGGTATTGGTTGAAGCAGTTGCTTTAGATGTACCAATAGTGAGCACTGATTGTAAATCTGGACCATCGGAGGTTTTAATAGAGGAATTTCAAAACTATTTGGCAAAAGTAAATGATGCAGAGGAACTCTCCCAAAAGATTGTTTTAGCTTTAGAAAACTATCCTAAGTACACTGAAAAAAACCTCCAAAGGTTTGATCGAAAAAACTTTATTTCACACTATATAGATGTAGTAACAAAGATAGGGAAAAATAGTGCTTAAAAACTCTTTTGAAAATATACAACAAAAAGGGTATATCACTTTTTCTTTAAATATTGTTTTTGTATTGTATGCCTTAAGCTTTTTATTAGATAGTGGAGCTCATAGATTAGCAATCTATTTAGCCACATTTCTTTGGCTTCTTGAGGGAAATTTTGTACAAAAGTTTAGGCAAATACAAGAGCAGAAAGTTATTCTTTATTATTTTACAATTGTAGTATTATTTTTATTCTCTTTGACATTTTTAAGTGATTCTATCTCACAAGGTTTTTGGGATGATAAGTATACCAATGGATATTTATATATCCTAGAAAAGCCTATAGAGTATTTTCTTATTGGTATGTATATGGCAACTTCTTTGAAAAAAGAGTTTATACGATATATATTGATAGCTCTTTTTATTCAAATATTTATTATGTCATTATGCTCTTATGGTATTTATTTAAATTTTATAGACCCGCAGGGAATTAGTCGAAATATAGGACTTCCCACTTGTAAAGTCCACCATATTATATTTTCTATATTGCTCTCTTTTGGTATCTGCTTATCTGTTTACTTTTTACAAAAAATGCAAAATAGATACTGGAAAGCTTTTTTTGTTTTTTCTATCATTTTATTTGGCTTTGATATTTTTATAGTTGGAAGCCGAACGGGATATTTGATCGCTATAGCCTTTTTACTTATCTTTGTATTTCAATATGTAAAAAACATTAAACATTTTATGATAACTATAGTAGCTTTAGGACTTTTAGGGTTTATCATATTAACGAATGTAGAGAGTTTTAGTGAAAGACTACAAAGGGGAGTAACAGATATTCAAGGGGTTGTATTATCCCAAGATTATTCTACCTCCTTTGGGGTAAGAATAGCTTTTAATATCACCAATGCAGAGTTATTATTTGGAGATCTTAAAAACTTCTTTTTAGGATATGGGATGGGTGATTCTAAAGAGTTTGTAAGAAACTATATGGAAGAACATGACCCCAATAGACTTCCAGCACTTCATTATGATCATGTCCATAATCAATATATACAGACATGGATAGATGGAGGACTATTGGCTCTTTTAGTCTATCTATTACTTTTTGTAAAACTTTATAAACTCAAAGTAGAAGATGAAGAAAAAGTACTTATCAAACTTTTTATAGTTGTATTTTTAATTTATGGCTTAACGGATATTATTTACCATGGTACAAAGATATTAGGTTTATTTGCCTTTTTTATCGGAGTTTTCCTTACTCAAAATAAATACTATAAATCAGTTGAATAGATACCTATAACTGGGGGAAGTGCCTTTTAATGCTATTTAATAGTTATGAGTTTATCTTTTTCTTTTTACCTCTAAGCTTTTTTATCTATTTTTATTTAAATAGTAAAAGGATGACAGAAGCTTCCAAAGGGTTTTTAGTAGTATCCTCTTTATTTTTTTATAGTTGGTGGAATATTATCTACTTACCACTCATCTTAAGCTCAATGCTTTTTAATTATATTATTGGACGAACTATAAATAAAGATGAAACAGATATACGAGTAGCTAAAAAACAATTATTAATAATAGGGATCATTACAAATATTGCATTGCTTGGGTATTTTAAATATGCTGATTTTTTTATTAGTAATATCAACTTTGTATTTAGTAGTGATATGGGACTTTTAGAGTTAGCTTTACCTTTAGCGCTCTCTTTTTTTACTTTTCAACAAATAGCATACCTTGTAGATTCGTATAAGGGTGAGACAAAAGAGTATGACTTTTTAAACTATGCAGTATTTGTCTCTTTTTTCCCTCAATTAATTGCTGGACCAATTGTACATCATAAAGAGATGATGCCACAGTTTGCAAGTATAAAAAATAAAGTGATACAGTATAGAAATATCTCTTTAGGGTTATTTATCTTTTCAATAGGATTATTTAAAAAAGTTGTGATCGCAGATACTTTTGCCATATGGGCAAGTAGTGGCTTTGATAATGCTGAAACACTTAGTCTATTAGAAGCATGGGCAACCTCACTTTCATATACTTTTCAGCTCTATTTTGATTTTAGTGGATATACTGATATGGCTATAGGTGCTGCACTTCTTTTTAATATAAAACTCCCTATAAATTTTAATTCACCTTACAAAGCAACCAATATTCAAGATTTTTGGAGACGATGGCATATCACACTTTCACGTTTTTTAAAAGAGTATATTTATATCCCTTTGGGGGGAAATAGAAGCTCAAACTTTCGAACCTATAGTAATCTTATGATAACATTTTTAATAGGTGGTCTTTGGCATGGAGCTGGATGGACTTTTGTGTTTTGGGGCTTTTTACATGGAATGGCACTTGTGGTACATCGTATCTGGGAAAAAGTTGGCTTTGGACTGTCAGTATGGCTTGCATGGTTAATCACTTTTAATTTTATCAATATCTCTTGGGTGTTTTTTAGAGCGCAAGAGTGGAGTGATGCGATTGCAATTTTAAAAGCGATGTTCTTTGGAAAAATTGTATTGAGTGAAAAGTTTGAAAACTTATCTCTATTTAGTTATATTGATTTTCCGGTTGTATTTGGGGAGTTTGTTATGAAAATACGAGAAGAGACTTTATGGTTGATTATTCTTTCTTTTATTGTAGTACTTACATTTCAAAATACCAAAAAGATCATGGAAAATTTTCGACCTAGTTATGTAAATATGGTATTATTAGTAGTGTTTTTCACAGTAAGTATCGCATATCTTAGTAGATATAGCGAATTTTTATATTTTAATTTTTAATCATGAGTCATAAAAAATTTATTTTTTCAGCAGTATCTTTGATAGTTTTTGTATTAGCTATCTCTTTTATTATAAATACTATAGATCTACCTACCC
>CBETOJ010000059.1:0-8057 GCA_965537725.1 uncultured Campylobacterales bacterium
AATACAAAACTGATGGCTGATAAATGCGATATAAAAAAAGTTGAAATCGTAGATGATATAAAATTTAAAGATACATCAGAAAAAACTATTGAAAAAATTAAGAAATTTATCCATAGTGATGATGTAAAAATAAAAGCAGTAGATAAATCAAAACCATTTTTAAAACTTACAGTCTTACAGTGTGGTAAACGGGTAAATTTAGGTGATTATATTCTTAAGGATTCAAATGGTAAATATTATGTAAGTAGTAAGGAAGCTTACAAAAAATATAAAGAGAAACAAAAATAAGGAAAAGTAATGTTGAATAATATGACAATCAAAATGAAATTAATAGTTTCATTTACAATAATTGCGATGCTAGTTTCAATACTAGCAGCATATAGTATGTATGGTGTAGATAAAGCATCAGATGGTTTTTCAAGGTATAGAGATTTGGCAACAGATAGTGTATTAGCAGGTCGTGTACAAGCGAATATGTTAATGGTAAGGATGAATGTAAAGGATTTCTTACAAACACCCGTTCAAAAAGAGATAGATGAGTTTGAAGGGTATTATAAAAAAACAGATGGTTTTCTAAAAAAAGCATTTAAAGAGATACAAAAGCCTACTCGTGCCTCTATGGTAAAAGAGGTGGATAAAAAACTTAAAGCGTATCATGGACATTTTTATGAAGTTGTAGCATATTATAAAAAGAGAAATGATATTGTAAATAATAATCTTGATGTAAATGGTAAAAAGGTAGAACAACTTTTATCAAAAGTTATGAGAAGTGCCCAAAAAGATAAAGATATAGTAGCTTCATTAAGTGCGGCTAAAAGCGTACGAACACTTTTATTAGCAAGACTTTATACAGCGAAATATTTAGCTTCAAACAATGAAGAACATGCACAAAGAGTTGATAAAGAGTTTAAAGCTTTACAAGATGAATTGAAAGTATTAAGAGGTGAGATTCAAAATCCCACAAGAAGAGCTCAACTACAACAATCTGTAGCATTAATAGATACTTATAGAGAGGGTGTAAAAAGTATCGTTACAATTATTAAAAATAGAAATGTAATAATTGATAAACTCAATACAATTGGTCCAGATATTGCTAAATTAGTAGAAGATGTTAAATTGTCAATTAAAAAAGAACAAAATACTGTTGGTTCTAGGGTTACAAAACAAAATGATAACTTGGAAGCTACATCTTTAGTAATTTCAGCAATTATTGTATTGTTAGTGATTGTATTAGGATTCATTATCCCTACAACAATTTCTAATGCATTAAGAACATTAAATTCAGCTATACAAGATTTAATGAGAACAAAAGATATAAGTAGAAGAATTGAGATTAAAACAAAAGATGAAATTGCAGAAGTAAGTTCAAGTTTTAATCAGTATTTACAATCATTAGAAGATGAACTTCACCAAGAGCGAATATTTATAGATAATGTACAAGAGGTGATGGATGGTGTAACAAATTGTTGTTTTGGAGGTAAAATAGATGTAAAAACTAATAATGAAGCATTAGAACAGTTAAAAGATACGATAAATAATGCATTATCTAAATTAAGAGATAGAATTGAAAATATCAATAATATGTTAGAGGTATATTCACACTTAGATTACAGAAAAGAATTAGAGATAAAAGATATAAATCCAACAGGTGTTTTTTACGCAATGTTGCTAAATATAAATGGATTAAGAGATGCAATTACAGAGATGCTAGTTGAAAATAAAGCTAATGGTTTAACTCTTGATAATAGTAGTGATATATTACTAAAAAATGTAGATACTTTAAACACAAATGCAAACGCAAACGCTGCATCCCTTGAAGAAACAGCAGCTGCACTAGAAGAGGTTACGAGTAATATTGTGAGTAATACAGAAAATGTAGTAAAAATGGCAGGGTATGCAAACCAATTAACAACTTCAGCAAATGAAGGACAAAACTTAGCAAGACAAACATCAGAAGCTATGGATGAGATTGATGAAAAGGTAAATGCAATTAGTGAAGCTATAACTGTAATTGATCAAATAGCATTTCAAACAAATATTCTTTCACTAAACGCAGCCGTTGAAGCAGCAACTGCTGGGGAAGCTGGAAAAGGGTTTGCAGTGGTTGCTCAAGAGGTGAGAAACTTAGCAAGTAGATCAGCTGAAGCAGCCAATGAGATAAAAGTACTTGTAACAAATGCAACAACAAAAGCAAATGATGGTAAACAAATCTCTGATAAGATGATACAAGGGTATGAAGGATTAAATGATAATGTTACTAAAACCATTGAACTTATATCTGATGTTGAGATGGCAAGTAAGGAACAAAAGCAAGGTATTGAACAGATCAATGATGCAGTAACCTCACTTGATCATCAAACACAAGAGATAGCTTCTATAGCATCACAAACACATGAGGTAGCAATGCAAACAGATAGCATAGCTAAATTAGTTGTATCAAATGCAAATGAGAAAGAGTTTATAGGTAAAGAGAGTGTAAAGGCAAAAGAGATGGGAAATACTCAAGTTAGATCCAAACCAGCTGCAACACCAAAACAAACAATTCAAAAATCTACACCAACAACTACATCTAAAAAATCTACTATTAAACCAATAGTATCAGATAGTAGTGATGATGAGTGGGCAAGTTTTTAAAACTTGCTTATTGATAAAATAATATGAGCATAAACAATAATCCAAAAAACAGAAGCTCTTTTAGTTTTTATACATAGTCAATCCTGAAAACCAAATAAACCCTTATTTTAAAGGCTTTAACAACACTTTTTAGATATAATTTCAACATATGAAATACACTCCAAATACGATAAAACCGTAAATTCAACTAAAAAAGTGGTCGAAATGATGCAAAAATCTCTCTTTGGAACTTCATTTATGGATATGCTAGATTCAAATGACTCTCTAATCGTTTTAGCAGATAATTTTCCTTGGTCGAAAGTGGAATTCAAATTTCAGATATAAGTTATAATTTTTAACGACCAAATATTTTTAAAAGTCATTTTACCACAAAAGATGATCATGGAACAGGAATAGGTCTGTATATGTCAAAAAATATAGTTGAGCATATGAATGAATGGGAAGATCAGTGCCTCAAATGAAACTTTTGAGTTTGGTGATGTGGAATACAAAGGTGCTAGGTTTACTATAACATTCATAGTTTTATAAAAAGAGTGTATAATCAATCCTATGAAAACAAATAGAATAGAATTTGGAAAAATAAGTGATACAAAAGATAATGCCGTTTTTTTAGCCATCTATACAAAAGAGATATCCCCATGGAAATATTTTATGGATGATATGCAGCAAACTGTTTGTCCAGCAGTTATTATGATAGATAGATGGGATGGACGTATGGGCTTTCCTGGAGGAACATTAGAAAAAGATGAACCACTTCTCGATGCTTTGGTAAGAGAGATTAAAGAAGAGATAGGGATAAGGGTAAAAAAAGATAAAGTAAGAGGTGTTATCTCCCAAGAAAACCATAAGATTGCCACACACCTTTTTGCACTTCATGTAAATGAACTAGAGTTTTTACATATCTATTATCATATTTTAAATAACTTTGCAAGATCGATTTTAAACCATGCATATGAAGAAGCAGATGAATCTCACTTTATGTCTGAGATCACAGGGATAAAAATAGTCCCTATTATTGAACATAATGGAAAAGGGATCAATAAATTTTTAGAAAACTCTTTTGCCGGTGGTGGAAAACTTGATATGGAGATATTTATACAAGAGATACTGAAAATGGATATCTAAATAAAATGGCAATATGTCATTTTTTCAATCCTTTTGAAAAATATTCGCTACAATTCTCCCTATGAATATAACACAACAACAAAAAGATATCCTAGAAGCAGTACAAAAATATAAATATATCAAGATCAATGCTTTTGCAGGAACTGGTAAAACAACTACTCTTAAACTAATAGCTAATGAGTATAAAAATAAAAAGATCCTCTATTTAGCTTTTAATAGTGCTATAAAAAATGAAGCAAGTACTATTTTCCCAAATAATACCTCTATTAAAACAACCCATGGCTTAGCTTTTGCTGCTATTAAAAAACATACAGATATAGATCTAACAAATCTTGTAAACTATAGAGCTATAGATATCTCAAAAGAGTTTAATATCACTTACAATCAAGCTATTGGAACGCTAAAAATATTTGAAAGCTTTTGTAACTCTATAAAAAGAGAGATCACAAAAGATGATATTGAACATAATACTGCCAAAAAAATGTTTGACTTGATGCTTATCAATAAACTAAAACCAACTCATAGCTTTTACTTAAAATATTATTATCTTCTTTTAAGCACTGAGCAAATCCCACAATTTAACTATGATATCTGTATGCTTGATGAAGCCCAAGATACCAATGAAGTGACATTAGGAATATTTGAAGCATTAAGCTCAAAAGTAAAGATCTTTGTAGGAGATGAACATCAACAGATCTATTCATTTAGAGGAAGTAAAAATGCTTTAAATAAGATACGAAGTGATGTAAAACTGTATCTTAATAAAAGTTTTCGATTTAATGATTCCATTGCACACTATGCCAATACACTTTTGAAAAACTTTAAAAATGAACAAGTATCTATAGAAGCACAAACTACACAAGATGAAACTATAAAAACCTCAGGATATATCTCTCGAACTAATGCACAGCTAATAGGTATAATAGCAAGTAGAATAGGACAAAGGGAACCTTTTGTGACAGTACGTGACCCAAATGAGATATTTAATCTCACCGAAGAAGTATATTATTTCTTAGAAGATAACAAAGCGAAAATAAAAAGAAATAGATTTTTAAAAGATTTTCATAATGAAGAGGATATCGTAGATTATGCAAAAGAAGTGGAGGACTATGAGTTAAAATCAGCTCTAAAGATCGCAAAAGAGTATAAAGAGAAGATCTTTGAATATAAACAGATCAGCGAAAAGTTTTATAAAGCATGGCAAAATAGAGTAAATAATGGCTTTGATCGAAGAGTAGGGGAGATACTTTTTCTCACTACTGCACATACTGCAAAAGGTTTAGAGTGGGATAGTGTAACCATAGCAGATGATTTTACCGATTTTGCTGATCTGATAGTAGACTTGGGATGTGAGAGTTTAGAAGAGTTTTTAAGTGAGCAAAACCATTTACCAAATCAAGAACTTATAGATGAGTTTAATCTATTTTATGTAGCTATTACACGTGCGAAGAAGCTTCTTTTAAAAGATAGTGAGAATTTTCACTATCTGATGGCAAAAGATATCTATAAACTAGTAGATAGTAGAATAAGAGATGCAAAAGCAAACTTAGAGGCAGTGAAGTCTGGTAAAAAACAAAAAGTTTCTAAGATGGAAGCAGAAGATAAACTTCTTGTAAGACAACAGAAAAACCTTGAAGAGGGTAAAGCAAAAAATACAGGGCTTAAATGGAATCTAGAAGATAAGATACAAGCAAGAAGTATGTATAAAAAAGATAAAACTATAGGAGAGATAGCACTTAAGCTAGAGCGAACAACTGGATCGATCTTAGGAGAGCTTCATAAAAGTGAAGTGATAAGTAAATCTGAACAGTTGAAATTAGCAGAGCTTTTAAAGTCCAATCCTGCAAATGCAAGAAAAAATATAATAGAAAAAAATTAAACTATACAATAAGGATGAAAATGGAAAATAAAACAATACTCATAACAGGCGCAAACGGTGGTTTAGGAAGTGCTTTTGTAAAAGCTTTAATAGAACAAAATCCTAAAAAGATATATTGTGGGGTAAGAGATCTTAAGAGTTTAGAAGTATTTCAAGAGTTTGCTGAGAAGATAGAGGGGGTAGAATTAGATATAACAGATAGTGAATCAATCAAATCAGCTGTTGCAAAAATAGATACTTTAGATATCCTTATCAATAATGCAGGAGTAAATAGCAATAGTAGACTTTTTGATAGTAGTTTTCAAGATATAGAAGTAAATCTAAAAGGGGTGATCAATCTTACTCAAGCCTTATATCCTAAACTCAAAAACTCTAAAGGGACAGTTATAAATATAACTTCTGTGTTGGCACTTATAAATCTTCCTCTTATGGGGAACTATTGTATCTCAAAAAGTGCACTACACTCTTTTACACAAGCTTTAAGAGCTGAGTTTGAATTGTTTGAAGGCGAAGTATATGAAGTATTACCTGGACCTATAGAAACAAGAATGACAGAAGGCTTTCCAATACCAAAAACTAAACCAGAAGATATAGTAGATGCTGTATTAAAAGCTATCGCTAAAAAAGAGTTTGAAATATATCCTGATAGTTTTTCTCAAATGATCAAAGAGAGATTGAAAAAAGAACCTGAAAAACTTTTAGAAGAATTTAACCAATCAATACAACCACAAAACTAAAATGAAAACGATAAATATAAGTCACTATAAAAAATATGGATTTAATCTTATTCTTGGCTCATTTGAAAATAAACTTTGCCTTGTAGGATTTATGCAAAATAAACATAGGCAGAAACAAGATAAAAAACTACAAGGTGATTTACAAGCAAAGTTTGTAGAGCATGAAGATGAGGTATTATTACAAACTGTAAAAGAACTAGATGAGTATTTTGAAGGAAAAAGAACAGAGTTTAGTGTACCTTTATTTATGGTTGGAACTGAGTTTCAAAAAAGCGTTTGGAAAGCCCTACAACAGATTCTATACGGGCAAACTTCTACGTATAAAAAACAAGCTTCTATGATAGAAAATGAAAAAGCGATACGAGCCGTAGCCAATGCCAATGGAGCAAATCCTATCTCCATCATAGTTCCATGCCATAGGATCATAGGAAGTGATGGAACTTTGACAGGTTTTGGTGGTGGATTGGATTTAAAACAAAAGTTACTAGATCTTGAAAAAGGAGTATAGATGCTAATACAAAAAGCGGTAATCGAAGATATCCCAAGACTTTGTGACTTACTCACACAACTTTTCTCTTTAGAAGAGGAGTTTACTCCAAATAAACAGTTGCAAGAAAAGGGACTAAAAGAGATTATAAAAAGTGATAGCTTAGGAGATATCTTTGTGGCTATAAAAGATGATGAAATAGTAGCTATGGTAAATATCCTCTATAGCTACTCTACAGCCCTAGGAGCACCCGTAGGAATTTTGGAAGATATGATAGTAGATGAGAGGCATAGAGGTGAGCAAATAGCAAGTATGATGATAGAGTATATAAAAAATTACCTACATGAACATAACTTTAAAAAAATCACCTTACTTACTGATACTGACAATACAAAAGCTCAAAACTTTTATGAAAAATGTGGCTTTGAATCCTCAACCATGGTGCCATATCGTATACAATTATGATCCTAAAAATATATGAAAGACTTTTCAAAGAATATGGACCACAAGGTTGGTGGCCCTTTATAGGCGTAGGCTACCATCTAGATGATTATATCTATCCAAAAAACAGCAATCAAACCTTTGAAGTAGCCCTTGGCTCGATCCTTACTCAAAATACTACTTTTGTCTCTGTACAAAAAGCACTTGATAATCTAGAAAAACTAAATGCTTTGACTTATAAAGGTATACAAGAGCTAGATATAGATGAACTTAAACTTGCTATAAAACCAGCAGGGTATTTTAATCAAAAAGCAAACTATATCTTAAATTTTATAGAATTCTTTGAAAAGTTAGATGGTCAAACTCCAAGTAGAGAAGAACTTTTAAAAGTAATTGGCATTGGGGAAGAAACAGCTGATTCTATTTTACTCTATGGATATAATGAAGATCAGTTTAAAGTGGATGCTTATACGAAAAGATTGCTTGGTGAACTTGGACTTATAAGTGATAAGGCAAAATATAAAGAGATAAAAAAGCTTTTTGAAGATGCAATAGAGAAAGAGATAAAAGATAAAAAGCAGAGAAGAAAAATATATCAAGAGTATCATGCCTTGATTGTGGAGCATGGGAAAAGGTATTATTCTAAAAAGCCTTATGGCGTAGGCTGCTTGTTATTGGAAGACAAATTTTAATATTTGTATCAGTCTCTCTTAAATGTCATATCTCGAACATTTTCATCATCTGAATAAAATGA
>CBETOJ010000060.1:0-8054 GCA_965537725.1 uncultured Campylobacterales bacterium
ATATTTTAGATAGATTTTATTCATACTAAGTTTTATAAGATCAGCTGCACTTCCTTGAAAAACTGTATTGACTGATTCTCGTTGATACGTTGCTTTCATCATTCCATTTGCATTTTCAAAATCAAATCTTCTTTTTCTTCCAGTTAATGTTTTTACATATCCATTCATCATAGCATCTTCTTGAATAGATTGTAAGAACCCTTGTACAGTATTAAAACTTTCAAAATAACTTTCAATATATCCCTTGGCTTCTTTTGCTGGAATTCCTAACTGTTCTCCTAGTTTTCTACTTCCCATACCATATAAAAGACCAAAGTTAATAGACTTTGCAATATTTCTTTTATCTTTTGCTTCCTCTTCTCCAAATATTTTGATTGCTGTTTGAAGATGAATATCTTGATTCTCATTAAAAGCTTTTATGAGACTTGGGTCTTTACTAAAATGAGCTAGAAGTCTTAACTCAATTTGAGAATAATCGATCCCTACTAATGTATATCCATCACGAGCAATAAACCCTTTTCTTATATTACGCCCTGCTTCTGTTTTTACTGGAATATTTTGAAGATTTGGATTTTTAGAACTTAACCTTCCTGTAGCAGTTCCTGTCTGAATAAAGGATGTATATATAATATTATCATTATTTTGTTTTGCGAGCTCTATTAGTGGTTCAATATAGGTTGAAAAAAGTTTAAAATATTCTCTATATTCTAAAAGTTTTGGAATGATCGGATGATCATCCACAAGTTTACTTAATACTTGCTCATTAGTACTATATCCTGTTTTTGTTTTTTTAGGTGGTGTAAGTTTTAAATTCTCAAAAAGAACTGTTCCTAGTTGTTTAGGAGAATTGATATTAAACTCTTCTCCTGCTAGTTCATGAATTGTTTTTGTAAGCTCTTGGAGATCTACTTTAGCTTCTTGTTGCAACTCTTCAAAGAAAGCTAAATCTAATTTAATCCCGTTATTTTCCATAGTAATTAATACATCAATAAAAGGAAACTCTATCCTTTTAGCTAACTGCATCAAATAGGATTCATCATTAAATTTAAACTCTTCTAGTAGTTTATTATATAAACGTAAAGTGATATAAGCATCTTCAGCTGCATAGTTGCAAGCATCTTCTAAAGAAACATTAGAAAAGTTTTCCCCTTTTTTGACCATATCTTTATAGCTTATGGTTTTATATCCATTTAAAAGTCTCTCAGCTAACTTATCCATCCCCACAGCTTTATCACTATCAAGTAACCACGCCATGATCATAGTATCTGCTTCAAGTTTGAGTTCTATATCAAAATTATTTTGCACAATTTGTTTATCATATTTAAAGTTTTGCAAAATAAGTTTATAGGTATTTAGTTTTTCTATTGCTTTTTTAGCATCCTCTTTTGATACTTGATCCCCTACTCCTAGATAATAATGCCCTATTGGTACATAATAGGATTTTGTAGTATCATAACAAAATGAAAACCCTACGATATCTGCAACTGCTGTTTCTAAAGAAGTGGTTTCAGTATCAAAAGCAACCAAACTTTTTGAAGGAATATTTTCAACAATCTCAAAAAGCTTTTTAGCATCATCTAAAAGGATAAACTCACATTTTTCCTCTTGTATCTCTTCTTGTATAGGAGCAGTGTATCCTTTAGGAATAGTAGTTTTATAACTTAGCCCATCTTTATTTACTTTATCAATCACTCTATTCATATCATACTCTATGAGAGTATCTGCTACTTTTAAGATAGGGTTTTCACTTGGAAGTTTAAGCCCTTCAATATCTCCATAACTATCCAAATAGTGTGCATCATGATGAAGAGTAACTAACTGTTTACTAATATAAGCACTCTCTTTCCCTTCATTTAAAAGTTTTTGCCATCTTGGCTTTTCAATCGAATCTATATTTGCATAGATAGCATCTAAGTCATTATATTGCTGTATCAAAGCCATTGCTGTTTTTGCACCAACCCCTTTTACTCCAGGAACATTATCCGCACTATCCCCCAAAAGAGATTGATAATCGATAAATTGATTTGGATATACCCCATATTTTTCATAACAGTCACTCGATAAGATCTTTTTTTTCTTGATTGGATCAAAAAGGTAAATATCATCATTGATTAATTGATATAAATCCTTATCATGACTCACTATACACACTTCAAGATCAAAAAGCTTTCCATCTACTGCAAGTGAAGCGATCATATCATCCGCTTCATATCCATCTTTACAAGCAATTGGAAAACCCATTTTTTCAATAAGATCTATCGCTACAGGAAGTTGTGCTTTTAGATCCTCTGGAGCTTCAGGGCGATGGGCTTTATATTCTGGATAGATATCATTTCTAAATGTAGCTCCTTTGCTATCAAGAGCAAAGATAAGGTAATCTGTATGAAAATCTTTTCCAATAGTAGCTATAAAATTCATAAATCCTGTAAGCATACCTGTAGGAAAACCTGTTTTTGATTTTAATGGCGGTAAGGCAAAATAGCTTCTAAATAAAAATCCAAATGTATCAATTATTGTTAATGTTTTTTTCTCTTTCATCTTCATCCTTATAAATTAAATAGTTGTTTTATTTTTTCATCATGTTGTTTATATGAGTCATTGTCTACTTGCTTGTTTTTTTGTTCTTTAAGTGTAGTATCAACATCCTGTGTTATTTTTTGTGTTAAAAGTTCTAGTCTTGATAATTGCTCTTTGATAAATGTAATATCTTTTTGTTTTGGTACAATATATGGAGTAATGATAATAACTAAGTTCACCTTATCATTGATCATATAAGTGTTTTGAAAGAGCTTTCCTAAAAGTGGAATATCACTAAAAAAAGGAAGATTATCTTCCACATTTTCAAGTTTATTTTTAATCAACCCTCCTAAAATAACACTCTCACCATTTTTTACAACAGCTGTAGTAAGGATCTCTTTTTTATCTGTATTTGGTATCCCACCAATTGCACTTTGTGTTTTTTTGATATCTTCTAAGAGAGTATTTATTTCTAAGGTTACTTTATTATCTTGTGCAATTCTAGGAGTTACACTTAGTTTTAATCCAATATCTTCTCTTTCATAGTTTGTAGTTGTTGTTGTACCTACAGTTGTTCCTGTGGCAATTGCTTGAGTTTCTCCTACATAAATGGAGCTTTGTTTATTGTTGATACATAATAATGATGGTTCACTAATTACATCAAGTGCTTTATTTTGGTTTAATAGATTAATCGCAATGCCAAGAGATAATCCATGTTGTAAGACAGCTGGACTGTATCCATATAAGCTTAGTTCCTCTAAACTTAAAGGGCTTACACTTCCAGAGCCATTGAGTACAGAGCTTAGTGTAGTTAGGGTAGATCCTGTTGCATTAAAACCATTAAAACCATATTGTACTCCAAAGTTATCAACTTTTGATTTGCTGATCTCTAAAATTTTTGCTTCTACATAAACTTGTTCGATTGGCGTATCAAGTTTTTGGATAAACTCTTTTAAAAGCTTGATTGATTTATCAGAACCCACTAAAATTAAACTATTGGTGTCTTTATTAGTAGAGATAGAGCTATTATTTTTTAAAGTTTTTAGATATTCATTCTCTAAGAGATCATCTATCTGTTTTTTGATAGCTTCCACATTTAAGTTTTTTATGGAAACTATATCAACCTTTTTCTCTATCTTTTTTATTATATAGTATTTATCTACTTGTTGTAGAGTATATCCTTTACTTAATAAATCATATTTTAAAACCTCTAAGAGGTTGCTTTTATTAATCTTTCCATTACTTATAAAATTTACTTGCCCTTCAATTATAGAATCAAAGAAAATATTTTTATCTAAAAGTTTAGCGGTGATCTTTATAAGGTTATGGGTAGTGATATTATTAAAATTGATGTTAAACTCTTTTGCAAAAGAGAGGTTTAATAGTAATAATAAACTAAAGAAATATCGTATCATCTTATCTTTTGTAGTTTTTGATTAGAAAGCTTATATATCTTTGAAGCACTTTTTTCACAAAACTCTTTATTGGTATATATAACGATATCACTTTTATTTAAAGCAGTTTCTAGATGAAACTCTTGTTGTGTAATATTTGCAGAGGTAGAATACAGAGTATGGAATTTTTTTAAAAACTGATGATGTTCACCATTTGCTACAACTCGAAATGCTTTTTTATTTGCATAGATAAAGGTTGTTTTTTTACTTCTTCTTACGAGCTTTTTAAATTTATTGGGTACTCTTTGCAAGGTTTGTAATGTTTGTAAAGAATCAACAGTTTGAAGAATCTTTTGATTTGGATCTCTTTGTTTGATATAAGATAATTGCTTGGAATTAGAGCTTAGAAATCCAACCGTAGTATCTGTTTGAGCTAAATAAACTAAAGAGCTATCCAAAATAGCCCTTTATGCTAAGAACTCTTGGATAGATTTTGGACTTAATGATTCTTTATCTTTAAGTGTTTCGATCGCTTGTAAACTTGCTAATGCTCCAGCTACTGTTGTAAAGTATGGAACATTCATTCTAAGAACTGTACGTCTAATTTGTTGACCATCATCTTTACTTGATTCTTTTCCATCACTAGTATTAATCGCCATAACAATCTCTTCATTCATTAATGAATCAGTAATATTAGGACGACCTTCACTTACTTTTAGTACTTTTTCACAAGGGATCCCTGCTTCAGAGATCATATTATATGTTCCCCCAGTTGCTACTATATCAAATCCAAGGTTTTCAAGCCCTTGAGCAATTTGTGGAGCAAACTCTTTATCAAGATCAGCTAAAGAGATAAATACTTTTCCACCATCACTAGGTAAAAAGTTTTTTGCACCTTGCTGTGCTTTTGCAAAAGCTTTTCCAAAGTCTGAACTAATACCCATAACTTCACCAGTTGACTTCATCTCTGGGCTTAAAATAAGATCAGCTCCACTTAATTTATTAAATGGGAATACCGCTTCTTTTACTGCCACATGATTTTTAAGAACAGGTTTTAAAAGATTGTTTGTTACATTTGATACATTCACAATCTTTTCCTCCTTATCATATACTTTAATAGCATCTTTTAAAGATTCTCCCCACATTACTCTTGTAGCTACTTTTGCCATAGGAATTCCTGTAGCTTTTGCAACAAAAGGAACTGTTCTCGAAGCTCTTGGGTTTACTTCAATAAGATAGATTTTCCCATGATGAATAGCATATTGAGTATTCATTAACCCTTTTACACCAAGATTCAGTGCCATAAGTTTTGTTTTCTCTTCGACCTCTTTTAATATAGCATCACTTAAACTAACTGGTGGTAAACTACAAGCACTATCTCCTGAGTGAACCCCAGCTTCTTCAATATGCTGCATAATTCCACCAATATAGACATCTACTCCATCTGTGATACAATCCACATCAAGCTCAATAGCTCGATCTAAGAATTTATCAATAAGTACTGGTGCGTCATTTGATACTGAAACTGCCTCTTCCATATATTGATTCAGTTCACTCTCACTATAAACGATTCTCATCCCTCTTCCACCAAGCACAAATGATGGTCTTACTAGTACTGGATACCCTATTCTAGTAGCAATTGCTACAGCTTGCTCTAATGAAACTGCGGTACCATTATCAGGCTGTAATAATCCTGCTTTTTCCACAAAAGTAGAGAACTTTTCTCTATCTTCAGCTAGATCAATAGTTGCAGCACTTGTTCCTATGATCTTTCCACCCATATCATCAATTTGCTTTGCAAGTTTTAGTGGAGTTTGTCCACCAAAGTGTACAATAATTCCATCTGGGTTTTCAGCTTCAATTACACTTCTTACATGTTCAAAATCGATTGGCTCAAAATATAATACATCAGAAGTATCATAATCTGTTGATACTGTTTCGGGGTTACAGTTGTACATAATTGTTTTTATTCCCATCTCATTGAGTGCAAAAGATGCATGAACACAACAGTAATCAAACTCTATCCCTTGACCAATTCTATTTGGTCCACCACCAATAATCAGTACTTTTTTCTCACAAGAACTTGTATCTCTTAATGGAACATATTTTGTGATATTTGTGGTTGAATAAAGATATGGAGTCAGTGCTTTAAACTCAGCAGCACAGGTATCTACTTCATTATATTCAAGATTTACATCTAAAGCTTTTCTTGCTTTAAAAACCTCTTCCTCTTTTACTCCAATAAGATTTGAGATCATTTTATCACTAAATCCAAAAGTTTTAATTCTTCGTAAAAGGTCTGCATCATTTAAGACTTGTAAGCTTTCATTTTTAATAATAACTTCCATGTCATGGATCTGTCTAAATTGATCTAAAAACCATGGATCTATTTTAGAAAGCTCAAAGATATCTTCATTTGTAAGGCCTTCTCTCATCCCTTGCATAAGATATTGGTATCTATTACTATTTGGGCGTCTGATCTCTTTTTTAATTGTTTCTAGATCACCTTTAATTGGATCAAAACCACTTAATCCAGTCTCAAGCGAACATAGCGCTTTTTGAAAAGACTCTTTAAATGTTCGCCCAATTGCCATAACCTCACCAACAGATTTCATTCCAGTTGTGAGTGTAGAGTCAGCTTTTGGGAATTTTTCAAAAGTAAATCGTGGAATCTTTGTCACTACATAATCGATCACAGGCTCAAATGATGCTGCAGTTCCAGTGATATCATTTGTGATCTCATCTAATGTAAATCCAACTGCAAGTAAAGTTGCTACTTTTGCAATTGGATATCCTGTAGCTTTTGAAGCAAGCGCAGAAGATCTTGAAACCCTTGGGTTCATCTCAATTACGATCATTCTTCCAGTATTTGGGCAGATAGAGAATTGTACATTTGATCCACCAGTATCAACACCAATTTCTCTTAAAATTGCAAAAGAAGCATTTCTCATATTTTGATACTCTTTATCTGTAAGAGTAAGAGCAGGTGCCACGGTAATAGAATCTCCTGTATGCACACCCATAGGATCTACATTTTCAATAGAACATACAATGATACAGTTATCTTTTTTATCTCTGATAACTTCCATCTCATACTCTTTCCATCCAAGCATAGATTCCATAATCTCAATTTCATTGATAGGAGAGGCATCAATACCCTCTTTGGCAAGTTTTTTGAACTCTTCCATATTATAAGCAACACCAGAACCTCCACCAGCAAGAGTAAATGATGCTCTACTGATTACTGGAAACCCTATATCTTTTGCAACTTTTACTGCCTCTTCTAAATTGTAAGCATTAGCACTTTTTGGAAGATCCATTCCAATTTTGATCATCGCTTCATTAAAAAGGTGTCTATCTTCCCCTTTTTTAATAGCTTCTGGATTTGCTCCTAAGAACTCAACTCCATCTAACATCCCTTTATCGTACATAGATGTAGCAACATTAAGAGCAGTTTGTCCACCCATTGTAGGTAGTATTGCATCTATTTTTTCTGTTTCTATGATCTTTGCAACCATCTCTTCTGTGATTGGCTCGATATAAGTTTTATCTGCAAACTCAGGGTCAGTCATAATAGTAGCAGGGTTAGAGTTTATTAAAACAACTCTATATCCTAACTCTTTTAATGTTTTAGTAGCTTGAGTTCCCGAGTAGTCAAATTCGCAGGCTTGACCAATGATAATTGGACCTGAACCGATAAGTAAAATAGAATGAATATCCTCTCTTTTTGGCATCCGCTTAATCCTTCAAAAATGTATAAAAAATTTGAATATTATACTTTAAAAATACTTACAAAACGGTTAGCTTCATTTTGCAAAAAAATTTCATCTTTTTTAGGCTTTGTGACGCCAATTTTGACACTTTTTTATTATAATAATGATCACTACATTACAAGGAGTCAAATATGAAATTGTTAGTGGGATTATTTTTAAGTGTCGGTTTATTGTTTGGTATGGTAGATATCAATAAAGCGGGTGAAGACGAATTAAGCAGCTTAAATGGTATCGGCAAAGCTAAAGCGGTAAAAATCGTGGAATATCGAAAAGCCAACGGATGCTTTAAAGATATTATGGAACTTGTAAAAGTAAAAGGGATCGGTGAGCAGATTATCAAAAAAAATAAGCAGATGATCAAAATAACATC
>CBETOJ010000061.1:0-8054 GCA_965537725.1 uncultured Campylobacterales bacterium
TGCTGAGGAATTAAAAGATGATATTTTGCATCCAAATATTTGATATAAAAAAAGTTAAGATAAAAATCTTAACTTTTAACTATTGTCTATTTTTTCCAGCGATAATATGTCGCAATGCATTGAGTCGTATAAACCCTTCTGCATCTTTTTGGTTATACACTTCATCCTCTTCAAAAGTTGAGTGTGCTTCTGAGTATAAAGATTTTGGAGATGTTCTTCCCACAACAAAAACATTTCCTTTGTAAAGTTTCAGTCTTACTTCACCCTCTACATTTTTTTGAGTTTCATCAATTGCAGCTTGAAGCATACGTCTCTCAGGAGAGAACCAATATCCATTATAAATAAGTTCAGCATATTTTGGCATGATCCCATCTTTCATATGAGCCTCTTCTCTATCAAGACAGATTGATTCAATAGCTCTATGAGCTTTTAACATAATAGTTCCACCTGGAGTCTCATAACATCCTCTAGCTTTCATCCCCACATATCTATTCTCAACAATATCGATTCTTCCAATACCATGCTTGTTTCCATAGTCATTTAATTTTTTTAGTAACGTTGCTGGTGTTAGTTCTTCCCCATTGATAGAGATTGGATCACCATTTTTATATCCAATAGTGATATAATCTGGCTCATCTGGAGCTTTTATTGGATCAGTTGTCCAAAGCCACATAGAATCTTCTGGTTCATTATTTGGGTTTTCGAGATGTAACCCCTCATACGAGATATGTAAAAGGTTTGCATCCATTGAGTATGGACTAACAGCAGGATTTCCATCAGCATCGATATGTTTTTTATCGATCTCGATCCCATGTTGTGCAGCGTATGCAAGTAACTTTTCACGAGAGTTTAGATCCCACTCTCTCCAAGGTGCAATAACTGTAATATCAGGATTTAGTCCAAGGTACCCAAGCTCAAATCTCACTTGATCATTCCCTTTTCCTGTAGCACCATGACTAACCGCATCTGCTCCCATTTTATTTGCTATCTCAATTTGCTTTTTAGCAATAAGTGGTCTTGCGATAGATGTACCTAAAAGATACTCACCCTCATAGATAGCATTTGCTCTAAACATAGGAAATACATAATCTTTTACAAACTCTTCACGGATATCTAAAATAAAAATATTTTCAGGCTTAATACCACAAGCAAGAGCTTTTGCACGAGCAGGCTCTACCTCTTCACCCTGTCCAAGATCAGCTGTAAAAGTGATCACTTCTGCATTGTATTCATCTTGTAACCATTTTAAAATAGTACTTGTATCAAGTCCTCCACTATATGCGAGAACTACTTTTTTTACTTCTTTTTTGCTCAAATTAAACTCCATTATTATGTAGATTATTAAGCTTATATTTTAACAAAAAATTGATTAAGAGCAGGCTAAATATCTAAAAAAAGTGCTAACTCATCTGCTAAAAGAAAATCACTATTGTAAAAACGTTGATCTAAAAGCTTAACCTTATCACTATTTTCTAACTCTTTTAGCTTTTTTAATCCTTCTTGACTTAATAGATCAACTGAAACTCCAACTTCACTTCGAAGCCCTAAAAAAAGCTTTTCAAGTTTTTCATCTTCAACAGTTATTTTTTCTGTAGATTCATATTCCATAGGATTTTTTATATACTGAAAAACATCTCTATAAGGATAATATCTTTGTCCATTAATATATCCTACAGCTCCTGCTCCAATTCCTAAATATTCTTTATATCTCCAATAGCCTAAATTATGCTTGCTTTTTGCCATATTTTCTTTAGCAAAATTAGAGATCTCATATTGTTTAAAGCCTATATTTTTTAAAGAATCAAACAATTCTCTTGCCATGTATTCATCTTCAACTCTTACGTTATTTTTAGAAAAAAATTTTGTTCCTTCTTCTATTGTAAGACTATATGCACTGATATGATCAATAGGAAGTGAAGAGATAATCTTCAAATCCTCATCAAGGAGGTTTTGAGTATCCAATTTTGTATCATAGATAATATCCATATTAACATGTACAAATCCAGCCTCTTTTGCACTTTTAATTGCTTTTATAGCTTGGTTTTGATTGTGATTTCTTCCTAAAAATTTTAATTTTTCCTCATTAAAACTTTGTACTCCAAAACTTATACGGTTTATTCCATATTTAAAGATCTTTTTTAACCATACATCATGGGCTGAATTTGGATTTGCTTCTATAGTAACTTCTATGTTTTTATTGTGAAAATATGGTGAGATTATCTCTATTATTTTTTGATATTCATCTGCATCTATAGTACTTGGAGTTCCACCACCTATAAAGATTGTTTCAATTATAGGCTTATAGAGTTCAAGCTCATAGACTAACTGTTTTTTTAACGCTTCTATATATTGTTTTTTATAAGCGAACAGCTCCACATAGGAGTTAAAAGAACAATAGTGACATTTACTATCACAGAATGGGATATGGAGGTATAAAAGCATATATAAAGCATCCTTTTGTTATTATCACGATTACGTTTAATCATTTAAAAATACAAGTATAAGGTAAATTATTTAATGAAAGATAAAATCAAAGCAAAACTAAGCGATGATACTTCAAAAAAGAACTATCGCCCAAATGTCGCTGCGATCGTATTATCTTCATCTTATCCTTCTCGTTGTGAGATATTTATTGCTTCAAGGATCGATGTTGAAGATGCTTGGCAATTTCCTCAAGGTGGGATCGATAAAGGGGAGTCTCCTAAAGAAGCCTTATTTCGAGAATTGAAAGAGGAGATAGGAACGGACAGGGTGGATATCGTCGCAGAATATCCTAAATGGGTAAGTTATGACTTTCCACCAGCTGTAGCTGAAAGGATGGCTCCATTTGATGGGCAAACACAAAAATATTTTTTGGTTCGATTAAAAGATGAAGACAAGATAAATATTGATACAAAAGTACCAGAATTTAGTAAATATAAATTTGTAAAAACAGATGAACTAAATGATTATATAACATTTTTTAAAAGAACTGTCTATAAAAAAGTTCTTAAATACTTCAAAAAAGAGGGATATATTTAACATATGCTAAGAGTATTAAAATTTGGTGGGACAAGTGTTGGGACACTTGATCGTATCCAAAATGTTGCTAATATTATAAAAAAATTTAAAGACCAAGGTGACGATATCGTTGCAGTAGTAAGTGCAATGAGTGGTGAAACAAACAAACTTATCGAATATGCAGAATATTATAGCAAAACTCCAAATGCAGCTGAAGTAGATATGCTTTTAAGTTCAGGGGAGAGAGTAACATCAGCCCTACTTTCAATTGCTTTAAATGAGCAAGGATACCCTACAACTTCTATGAGTGGTAGAGAAGCTGGTATCATTACTACATCTGAACATACTTATGCGAGAATAGAAAAGATCGATACAACTAATATGAATAAGGCTATTAAAGATAATAAGATTATTATCGTAGCAGGATTTCAAGGGGTAAATATCGAAAATGGAAGAGTTACTACTTTAGGTCGTGGAGGAAGTGACCTTACAGCTGTAGCACTTGCTGGTGCTCTTCAAGCTGATCTATGTGAGATCTATACTGATGTTGATGGGATCTATACTACAGATCCAAGAATTGAGCCAAAGGCTAAAAAACTTGAAAAGATCTCATACGATGAGATGTTAGAACTTGCAAGTCTTGGAGCCAAAGTTTTACAAAACAGATCAGTAGAGATGGCTAAAAAGCTTAATGTAAACCTAGTTTCAAGAAGTAGCTTTAGTCCAGATATTGAAGGAACATTAATAACAAAGGAAGAAAATATTATGGAACAACCTGTAGTAAGTGGTATTGCACTTGATAGAAATCAATTAAGAGTTGGAATGTATGGAGTAAGTGATAAACCAGGGATCGCTTCAGCTATTTTTACAGCTTTGGCTGATGCAAATATCAATGTTGATATGATAGTACAAACTATTGGCAATGATAGTAAAACAAATCTTGACTTTACTATCCCTACAACTGATTTTGAAAAAGCAAAACAGGTTATGGCAAAATTTAAGCCTGAAACTGAAAAGATCGATTATAAAGAAGATATCTGTAAAGTTTCAATCGTAGGTGTTGGGATGAAATCTCACACAGGAGTTGCAAGTAAAGCTTTTACAGCACTAGCAGATAATAATATCAATATCAGAATCATCAGTACAAGTGAGATCAAGATCTCTATGATCATTGAAGAAAAATATGCAGAACTAGCAGTTCGTTCACTTCACGATATCTATCAACTGGACAAATAAGGCTTTAGATGCAAGAGTTTACTAACTGGACCGTTGAAACTATTCGAAAAGACAAGCTCCTTGGAGCTTGGATGGAAGAGAGAAAATTTGATTGGATCCCTTTAATATCTCAATGCATTAACAATATCTTAGAGAAAAACAAATCAGTCCTTATTATCACCGATCATGAACATGAATGGTTTAAACAATATATCTTATCACATATAAATCATAAAAAATTAGGACGTCCGTATTTTCCATTTTACTCTTTAGAGTCTTTGTATCCTAATGTGGATGGAGTGAAAACGGAAAGTGATATTCAACTTATCCATGATCTTTTAGATACCTCTTTTCCAAATGGATACTTTTTTTGGTATATAGGGAAAAGCCAAAGTAAACGGGCAACTTTAGCAAAAATATCAAAACAACCATTTCTATGGCTTATGGATGAAGAGCTTTCAAATAGCTTTTATCTTGATAGCAATGATGAGGCTTTGGATATAAGGCTTCTTAATATGTATAGACTTTTTAATAAAACACTTGATGGCGCTTTGTGTGCACAAGTTGATGTTAATAAATAAATGATCAACAAATCTTCTCTTTTTATCGTAAATAATATTGATCAACATCTTGAAACCCTAAGCTCCACTCTCCCAAAACACTCTGTTAGAGTGGTCCAAAATGAGGAAGAGGGAAAAACTGAGTTTTTATTAAAAGAAGCGAGAAAAGCGATCAAAGAAGCCTATATCGCATCAAATGAAACAAAATATATTTTTCTTTGTGGAGAATCTTTTGGAATAGAAGCACAAAACTCACTTTTAAAAGTACTTGAAGAACCTCCAAGAAATATTATCTTTGTGATCATCACTAGTTCAAAAAACTCTATTTTACCCACAGTACTTTCACGCTTAGAAGTAAAATACTTAAAAACAAAAAAACTTTTACATGAGTTTGAACTAGATCTACGAAACTTAGAACTTAAAGATATCTATAGATACTTAAAAGAAAATCAGCGTATCTCAAAACATGAAGCAAAAGAAGTGATTGAATCGATCCTTTATAGTGCTAATAAAAATAGGATACAGTTAAACTCTAAACAACTCCAAAGCTTTAGTACTGCTATGAAACTACTTGAGCTTAACTCTCGCCCTATTTCTATTTTAACGACAGTTTTACTTAACCTTCTTCAAAAGAGATAAAATGGAATTTTATAAACTCTCTTTAAAAAACCAACAAGAAGCACAAGAACTTTTTACCCATCTTGGTTCAGAAGATGCAGGCTCAAAGATCATGGCAAAAAAGAGCTTTTCCCATGCCCTATTTATAAAAGATCTTCATGTGGGAGCTGCGAATATTTTAAAGCAAGATGCCTTATCTATAGGAGCTGATCTTGCTGTTCCTACTGGAACTATTTTAGCTCGTGATAAATATGTGGATGCTATTCTTTTAGGAACAACGAAACATTTTGAAATACTTAGTAAAAAAGAGTTAGCTCAACCATTTGGATTAAAAAGCTTAGCTAAAGAGCTTCAAAGTTTTGTTAATACTCCAACTTTCCCTACAAGAATTATGGGAATAATCAATGCCAATGATGATAGCTTTTTTGATGGAAGTAGATTTCAAGGGGATTCAGCTATTGAAAAGATCTATTCTATGATAGAAGATGGTGCAAATATTATAGACCTTGGTGGAGTTTCAACTCGTCCTGGAAGTGATATGGTTGATGAACAAGAGGAGCTTAATCGTATCATCCCTATTTGTGATATTATTAAAGCGAAAAAGCTCTATGAAAAAGTACTCTTTAGTATCGATAGTTTTACCCCAAGTGTGATTGAGTATGCTTTAAAATCTGGATTTCAAATTGTTAATGATATCACAGGTTTAGCTAATGATGAAGTGGCAAAACTCACTGCAAAGTTTAATGCAACTATTGTAATTATGCATATGCAAGGGAAGCCAAAAGATATGCAATACAATCCAAGCTATAATAATGTGGTTTTAGAAGTAGATCAGTTCTTTAAAGAGCGAATAGAAAAAGCAAAAGCATTTGGGATAAAAAACATTATCCTAGATGTGGGAATTGGATTTGGAAAAACATTAGAACATAACTTACTGCTTTTAAAAAACACTGAACATTTTTTACATTTTGGATATGAGCTTTTAATTGGAGCAAGTAGAAAAACGATGATCGATAAGATCACTCCAAGTGAAATAAAAGATAGACTCTCAGGAACTCTGGCAATACATCTTGATAATGTAAGACGTGGTGCTTCAATCGTAAGATGTCATGATGTAAAAGAGCATTTTCAAGCTTTAAAAGTCCAAAATGCTATTTTAAATCAACCTCTTTTATAAAATAAGTCATTTTTAGATAAAATTTGCCTATGAAACACTTAAGAGGATATACAAAACGATACTTTAGTCTAGCAATCATTGCTATGTACTCAACATTATACAAACTATGTAGAGTCGATACAAACTTCCAATATCACCTTAAAGCTTTTGAATACCAAGAATATAAGACCTCTCCTCCTTTTCTAAATTTTAACTATTCATTATAAAAACAATCAATATTAAAAATTTAGGATAATCAAATGAACAAAATACCATTAAGCATTACTGGTGCTTTTTTACTTACAACATGTGCTTTTGCACAAAATAGCCTTGATCTCGGAACACTTACAATCTCAAGTGCAACAAAATCAGAACAATCAATAGAGGATGTGACAAGTAATACTTCAATTATTTCAAATACAGAACTAGAGGAAAAAAATGTTAAAACCGTAGCAGAAGCTTTAAATCTAGCTGGCGGAATAAACTTTACTTCAAACGGAGGACTTGGATCTACAACTTCCATACTTTTAAGAGGAAGTGGAAATAATAGAATTCTTGTACTCATTGATGGGATAAGATACCAAAACCCATCAAATACAAGTGGGGCAACTATTGCTCATCTTATGAATAGTGAAATAGAAAAGATAGAGGTTATCAAAGGTTCACAAAGTGGTATCTGGGGAGCTGACGCTGCTTCTGGAGTTATCAATATCATCACAAAAAAACCAAAACATGGAACCCATGGATCTCTAAATCTAGAACTTGGAAGTTTTAACACTAAAAAATATGGAGCAACTCTTTCACATAAAGAAGAAAAGTTTGATCTAAAACTCAGTGGATCAAGAATAACAAGTGATAGTTTTACTACCCAAGCTCCAAGAGGTGATGATATAGATAACTATGAAGATGACAGCTATGAGAATACAACTTTTAATCTTGATGGAAACTACTTTATAAATGATTCTGCAAGTGTAGGAGTTCAATATATAAAAATAGATGCAAAAAAAGAGTATGACAGCTATGCAAGCCCTGACGATGAGAATATGAAAAGTGATATAGATGATTCTTTCTATTCATTATACTATACTCAAACACTTGATAAACATACATTAAAAGCAAAATACGATAAAAGTATCTTTGCAAGAGAAGAGATAGGAACAACCTATGGAGTAAAAGAGTTCAATGGTGAAAGTGATAATCTAGAACTAAATGACAACTATAAATATATGGATAACAGCTTTGCACTTTTTGGATTTGGAGCCACAAAAGATGATGCAAACTATACAACCGTTTCAAATAGTTCTGGTACAAAAGAGAATAAAAGCTATTATCTTTATGTAACTAACTCTAATAAATTTGATACTACAGTACTTACTCAAAGTTTAAGATACGATAATTATGATAACTTTGATAATAAACTCCATTTAAGTAGCGAAAGTATTAATGATTGGGGTGTTAATGGCACAATAAGTTATTCATTTCATTAGCACTTGCCAATTTAGGGT
>CBETOJ010000062.1:0-8046 GCA_965537725.1 uncultured Campylobacterales bacterium
AACTTTAAACTTAGTAAAATGAAAAATTATTTATGTCGAAAAAGGTATTTTTTTAAAAGCTCTTGGAGTTGTATTTTTATATTTACATCAAAACTATTCAGATCATCTTCACATTTGTTGGCTAAAGTATTTGCACTTTTTATCGCCCCATCAAGTCCCAAAAGATTCACAAAGGAGTTTTTTGATCCATCATTAGAAGTGGTTTTTCCAGCTTCCTCTTCGGTAGCTGTTTCATCGATAATATCATCTTGGATTTGAAATAAAAGTCCAATATCTATCCCAAACTGATAAAGTTTCTCTTGGGTTTCTAGATCAAGATTTGCAATGATTGCACCCATTTTAAGGCTTCCTGCAATAAGTTTTGCAGTTTTATGAATATGTAAAAACTCTAATTGATTCAGTTCAAGTTTTTGATTTTCAAAATAGCAATCGATCGCTTGCCCTATGATCATCCCATCTATTCCACCATCACTACTTAATACTTTTACAAGTTCTATTTTTACGTCATTACTTAGCGGTGAATTGGCTATCAAATTAAAAGCATGAGTATTTAAAGCATCTCCTACTAAAATAGCAGTTACTTCATCATAGGTTTTATGTAAAGTTGGATATCCACGTCTAAGATCAGCATTATCCATAGATGGAAGATCATCATGGATTAAAGAGTAAGTGTGTAAAAACTCTACTCCTAAAGCAACAGGAAGAGCACTTTTTACTAAAAGAGGTTGTATTGCATCAACAATACTTAGAAGAAGCAAAGGACGAAATCTCTTTCCACCCGCTTGGAACATCTTCCCTAAAGCTTTTTCAAAAATCGGATGAAAGGTTTTTGAACTTGGGAGATTTTTTAAAAGATATTGTTCAAATTCTTCTAAAAGTTTATTATTTTGCAAATGGATTCATCCCACCCATCATATTCATAGCCATAGATTTTTTGGCATCATCACTTTGTTTTATAACATCATTCATAGCACTAATAAGGAGTATTTTTAAAGAGTCTTTATCTTCAAGCAATGAATCATCAATCTCAAGATCAGTTACTTCTGAGTTTCCATTAATTGAAAGCTGAACCATCCCTCCACCTACACTAGAGGTGAAAGTTTGTTTTGCTCCCTCAGTTTTTGCTTTCTCAGCCATATCTTGAACTTGAGACATCATTTGATTGAGATCAATTTTACTTAGATCAATTCCGTCAAACATATTTTATTACTCCACTACTTATCGCTACCAATAAGCTCATTGGTAATTTCAACTATATCATTATTATCATCTACATGTACCACAATCGGTTTGTAGTTATCTAATTCATCACTATGATACGATCCATAGGCAATAACTATAATCTTATCCCCTATCTCAACTTTTCTAGCTGCTGCACCGTTTAGACACATATCTTTTGACCCTCGTGCCCCTTTGATCACATAAGTAGAAAATCGCTCACCATTATTGATATTTACGATCTCAACCTTTTGACCAACTCGGAGAGCCGCTGCGTCTAAAAGTTCCTCATCAATAGTGATAGAACCAACATAATTCAGATTTGCATCTGTTACACTAGCTCTATGAATTTTGCTATATAACATATCAAATGTCATTTATATCCTTACTATTTTGCTAAAGAAACAGGCTCACCCCAGAACTGCTCAGGAATAATATACTCCTCAACAGGGTTTCCACCTATTAAATGTTCTTCTATAATTCTATCAATTTTTTCTTTAGTTAATTGCACATACATATGATGTCCAGGTTCTACTAACATAACTGGTCCCATTTGGCAACGTCCAAGACATGATGTTCTAATTGGTTGAACCGGTCCCATAAGCCCTTTTTGCATCATACTTTGTGCCATATGGTTAAAAAGATCTCTTGATTGTTCATTTACACATGATGGCTTTGGCATACTTGGTGGTGCACTTTGCTCGCATTTAAATATATAAAATGTTGGTTGTGGTATTTGTGGCATTTCCATTGTTTTAGTCCTTTATTATTAATTCACAGTTTCCATAAAATCTGTGAATTTTATCTCACTTTAGTTAAATGTTTCTTTAAGTAATTCTTCTACTATTTTTTTGTCATTTAAAGGAAGCTTTTTATCATAGATGATCTGGGTTTCTTCATCCCCTTTTCCTAGTATTAAAATAGCTGATTTTTCATAGCTTTTTGACTTTTCTATCGCTTTTTGTATTGCTACTTTTCTATTCAATTCAACACTTAAGTGTTTCATATCTTTACACCCTTTTAAAATATCCTCACATATTTGATCAGGATCTTCAAATCTTGGATTATCACTTGTAATGATAATCTCTTTTGAGTGCTTTGCTGCAGCTTGTCCCATAAGTGGCCTTTTTGTTCGATCTCTATCCCCACCTGCTCCAAAGACACTAATAATATCAAAGTCTTTAAAACTCTCAAAAACCTTTTCCATCCCATCGTGAGTATGGGCAAAGTCTATAATAATCAAAGGATCATTATGAACCACTTCCATACGACCTGCGACTCCACCAAAATTTTCCATCATATCACAGATCTCTTGGAGTGGTTTTTTTGTCAATATATTAACAGCTCCAATAGCAGCTGTTAAATTATATACATTAAATTCCCCCATCATAGAAGATGAAAAATGTACCATATTGGCAAAGTGTTGGATAGCAACATAGAGACCATTTTTTAAACTATATGCAGTTACTTTATAAGTTGCAGGGTTTTCTAGCCCATATGCAAAAGTATTTTTCATATTAAATTTTATCTTATCATCATCTTTATTGATAAGTTTTACTGAGTCATCATTAAAAAAGCTATTTTTTACATCAATATAGTTTTGTAATGTCCCATGATAATCTAAATGATCTCCAGTAATATTTGTATGAATTTTTAAAGCGAAATCTAATCCCTCAATCCTACCTTGTTCAATCGCATGTGAGCTTACTTCCATCACAAAAAAATCACATCCATTTTGAACTGCTAGATCTATATGTGCAAAGTTTCCAAGCTGTGTTGGGGTAGTAAGTGTATACCCTTCTACTTTTTCATCATTGATAAAAAATCCTCTTGTACCTTGTAGTGCACATTTAAAACCTAGATCAAGTAATAGTGAATAGATAGCTGCTGTTGTGGTAGTTTTTCCATTAGTTCCTGTAACTCCAACGATTTTTATTGAGCTTAGATCAAACTCATTTTTAAGTTCGCTACTTTTTAAAAACTTAGTACATCCATTTTGTTTCGCATCATCTATAAACTTTTCATTATGTTTAGAAATAACAAAAGCTACCTCAGAGGTAGCTTCTTTTGAATTATCTGTATAGAGTTTATTGTTGTGTTTTATGATCAAGATTTTTACTCTCTAGTTTTTCATATAGTTTTAAAAGCTCTTCATCATATGAAAAATACTCATTAAAACCATCAAGATAACTATATGCTGTAGTGTTAAAGTTATTATCTATAAGATTATTGATAAAATCAATAAGATCCTCTTTTGAAGTGATAGCTACTTTTGTACTAAACATAATATCTTGGTATGCCTCTTTAAAAGAACCTCTTGTCTCAACGAGTTCCATAAAGTCTTTATATTCGATAGCATTTAAGGCCTCTACACTAGAGCTTGAAATCTCATGTAAAAGAGTCATCATCTTTTCATTATCACCATCATAAGCATTGATCACATCTTCTACATATTTTACTGCTTTTTGCAAGTCTTCCTCTTTAGAGATAATAAAATAGTCAAATAGGTTTTGAGCTTTTTCACTATTTTCTGATCCCATATCACATAATAAACAATAGATTTGATACTCTAAATTTTTTGGCTCAGTTGATAAAACTTGTGAATATATAAATAATGCTTTGTCATATCTTTTGCCACTAAAAAATGAGTGTGCTTGTTGTAATAACTTTTCAACATTAACCATTAATACTCTCTTCTTCTACACCTGCTGGTATATTTATAATTTCAAGTTCAGGATGTATAGCTTCTTTTAACTCTTTTTCAACAATGAATTTTAGAGTACTTCCACTTGCTGCACATCCAACGCATGCCCCTTGAAGCTGCACATATATTTTACCATCTTCTATCTTTTTAAGTTCAATCGCTCCACCATCACGAGCGAGCATTGGAGCTATTTTATTTGTAATTATATTACTTACAGGTTGTTGTAAGTCTTCATCTGTAAAAGGTATTATCATACTTATTTCTCCTTTTTCATCTTTTTTGTTCTTTTATTCACTAAAACTATCCCTAATGCAGTGACCGCTACGATTACTCCAATGGTTGCAAAAATAAAATTTAGACTAACTGGTTCACCCATTAAGATAATACTTCCTCACATCGTGAACAAAGTGCTTCTTCACTTGAAGATTTGTATTTCCAACATCTTGGACATTTAGCCTCTGTTGCTTTATATACAATAAACTCATCATTTTCTACTGTAAATGAATCTATCTCATTATCTAACTTATCATTTACTATCTTACTTACTACGAACCAATCTTCTGCTAAAGTTGGATCTAGTTTTAAAATCTCTTCACTTTTTGTATAAATAACTAACTCTAAAGTTGCTTTGATAGTTTTGTCTTTGTTAAGTTTATCTTTTATTTCTGCGAATTTTCTTTTTGCATCTAATAAATATTCTTCATTAAGATTTGATTTAACTTCCGGTAAATAATATTTTTCAATATCAAAAATATCACTTGCCTCACCTTTAATAACTTTTGGTGCATGTTCGATCAACTCATTCATTGTATAGGTAAGAACTGGAGCAAGTGTCGTAATAAATGCTTTAGCTATCATCGCCATTGCACTTGCACTTGCTTTTCTCGTAACTGAATCTTTTCCATCACAATACATTTTATCTTTACATACATCGATATAGATATTTGAAAGCTCTGCTACTAAGAAGTGATTTAATTTATTTAATCCTCTACTAAAATCATAGGTTCTAAAACTATCATCAACTTCTTTAAATACATTATAAGCTTTCTCTAAGATCCAAAGATCCACTTCACTCATAGTCTCTAACGGTGCAATCTCTTCAAGTTCAGATACATTTCCTAAAAGAATTTTTCCAGTATTTCTAATTTTTCTATACTGTTCTGCCATCTGTTTTAAGATTGGATCAGATATCTTTTGATCATTTTGATAATCACTCATCGCAACCCACATTCTAAGGATCTCAGAACCATATTGCTTGATCACTTTATCTGGAGCAATAACGTTTCCTTTAGACTTAGACATCTTCTCACCTTTACCATCCATAGTAAATCCATGAGTTACTACTGATTTGTAAGGTGCTGTTTCAGATGAAGCAAGTGTTGTAAGAAGTGAAGATTGGAACCAACCTCTATGTTGATCACTTCCTTCAAGATACATATCTGCCGGGAAAGTTCCTGCATCATAGTTTCCACTTCTAAGCACTGCATTTTGTGTTGATCCACTATCAAACCATACATCTAAGATATCCATAGTCTTTTCAAGATCATCTGGGTTTAGTCCACTTCCTGGAAATAAAAGATCTTTAATCTCCATATCATACCAAGCATCACAACCATGTTGTTCAAAAATCATCGCAACGTAGTTTAATACTCTTTCATCATAAATGATCTCATCTGTTTTTTTATTTCTAAAAAATGCGATTGGTACACCCCAATCTCTTTGACGTGAGATACACCAATCTGGTCTATTTTCAATCATTGTTCGAAGTCTATTTTTCCCATGATCTGGATAAAACTTTACTTCTTCAATTGCTTCAAGAGCATTTTGTCTTAGAGTTTTTCCTTTTTCACCATATGTTTCATCCATAGCAATAAACCATTGTTTTGTCGCTCTAAAGATAATAGGCTTATGAGTTCTCCAACAATGTGGGTATGAGTGAGTTAAATCAATCTTCTTTAGAAGACTATCCCCTAAAAGTTCCAGAATTCTATCATTTGCTTTAAATACATTTACATTTAAAAACTCTTCTGGGTTTGGTAGAAGTTTCTCTCTAATAATTGTCTCATCATATGCACCGTTGGCTCCAACTGGCATAATCACATCAAGTCCATATTTTAATCCAACTTTGTAGTCATCCTCACCATGTCCTGGAGCCGTGTGAACTGCACCAGAACCTGTATCCATAGTAACATGATCTCCAAGAACTATCTTAGAGTCTCTTCCATTGAGTGGATTAAGGGCTAGAGTATTTTCTAAAGATTTAGGATCAATATCTTCACCCATATCTCCACTAATGATCTCATCAGCTTTTAATGATCCAAATAGTTTTTTAGCTACGATAAATCCATCTGTTGTAAGAGTATATTCCTCTTCAGGATTTAAAGCGATCCCTGTATTTGCAGGAAGTGTCCAAGGAGTTGTTGTCCAAATGATCACTTTTGCATCTTTGTCTTTTAGTTTAAATGCCACATAAATAGATGGACTTACTTTATCTTCGTACTCAACTTCAGCTTCAGCAAGTGCAGTTTGTGCTGCCCAAGACCAATACACTGGTTTACTTCTTTGTACTAAAAGCCCTTGCTTTGCAATAGCTATAAGCTCTCTATAAATATTTGCTTCAAATTTAAAGTCCATAGTAAGATATGGATTATCCCAATCCCCTAAGATACCTAAAGATTTAAATTCATCTCTTTGAATATCAACAAACTTTGTAGCATGATTTCTACAAAGTTCTCTTAACTTACTTTTTGGAAGCTCTTTTTTCTTCTTTCCACCAATTTTTTCTTCTACTTTTTGTTCAATTGGTAATCCATGACAATCCCAACCTGGGGTGTACCGAATAGACTTTCCATCAAAATAATGATACTTCACAATCATATCTTTTAAAATTTTATTCAGAGCGTGCCCTATATGGGTATTTCCATTGGCATATGGTGGTCCATCATGAAGTGTAAAACTAGGAGCATCTGCACGATTGCTTTTCATTCTCTCATAAACTTTTGAATCATTCCATGCTTTATATGCTTTTGGCTCATTATTTGGTAAACTTCCACGCATTGGGAAACTTGTCTTTGGTAATTGTAATGTATCTTTATAATCTACTGCTTCAGACATATCTTATAAATCCTATAATATTAAAATGGGGTAGAGTATATCTCAAAATTACTTAAAATGGAGTTTAAGAGCCATATGGCATATCTTATCATGTTTATCACTGCTTTTAGTTCTGCTACACTTATCCCTATGGGAAGTGAAGCAGTACTTATTTATAATCTTACACAAGAATATGATCTATTCTTGATGTTTAGTGTTGCTGTTATTGGAAATACTTTAGGATCTTTTGTAAACTATTACTTAGGATTTAAAGGAGAAGAATATCTTTTAAGAAAAAAGTACCTAAAGGAGCAAACCATTAAAAAACATAAACTTACTTTTGATAAATATGGCTCTTTCGCTTTACTTCTAGCATGGGTTCCCCTCTTAGGTGATGGACTTACGTTTGTTGCAGGTATGCTTCGATATAGTTTAATAAAATTTTCTATTTATGTTTTTCTTTCAAAGCTTTTTCGTTATGCTGTTGTAGTTATTATCTATTATCAATTTTAAGGAACTTTTATGTCTAAAACTATTACTGAACAAATTCAAGAGATACTTAGCCAAAAGAAACAAACCATAACATGTGCTGAAAGCTGTACAGGCGGATTAATTGCTTCAATGATCACAGCAAATTCAGGTTCTTCAAGTATATTTAGAGGCTCAGTAGTTACATACTGTAATGATATAAAAGAGCAAGAACTAGGGGTAAAAAAACAAACCATGATAGACAATGGTGCAGTAAGCAAAGAGACTGTTGAAGAGATGCTAAATGGAGTATTAAAAAAATTTGATGCAAATTATGCGATTGCAGTAAGTGGAGTTGCGGGTCCAACTGGAGGAACAAAAGAAAAGCCTGTAGGAACTGTCGTCATAGGTGTACTTTCCTCATTTGGTGATAAAAATATCAGTATTTATCACTTTGAGGGAGATCGTAAAAGCATACAAAATCAAGCTGCTTTTAAAGGTTTTGAACTAATTTTTGAAATTTTATGTAAAAAAGCTTGACATATTATAAAAATTTTACTATA
>CBETOJ010000063.1:0-7961 GCA_965537725.1 uncultured Campylobacterales bacterium
AGTTCAACTGTAGGAATCACACAGTTTGTAGAGACAAAAGTAGCAGGATTCTTACTCAAACGTGAAATTGATGCTTTTGCAAAAGCATTATTTAAACCAGTAAAACCAATTTGCCTTGTAGTTGGTGGTGCAAAAGTAAGCTCAAAGATCACTCTTTTAAATAATATTTTACCAAAGGTAAATAAGATCGTAATTGGAGGAGCTATGGCAAATACTTTCCTAAAAGCTCTAGGATACGATATGCAAGCTTCTTTAATTGAAGATGAGTATGTAACTGAAGCTAGAATGATCTTAGAGAATGCTAGAGAAAATAAAGTTAATGTATATCTTCCTGTAGATGTGGTAATCACTGATTCTATAGATCATCCTATTGATGTAAAGATCGTACCAGCACAAGATGTATTAGAAGGGTTTATGGCAGTAGATATTGGACCAGCATCTGTAAAACTTTTTGAAGAAGCTATAGGGCTTTCAAATACAATTATTTGGAATGGACCTATGGGGATCTTTGAAATCGATAGATTTTCAAAAGGAACGTTTAGAATTGCCCATGCTATTGCCGATACTTATGCATATAGTATTGTTGGTGGTGGTGATACTGCCAATGCCGCTGATAAAGCAGGAGAGAAAGAAAATATTAGCTTTATCTCAACTGGTGGAGGAGCAAGTTTAGAGCTTTTAGAAGGGAAAATACTTCCAGGGTTTGAAAACCTTGCAAAGTTAGTATAAGAGGGCTAGATGAATATAAAAGCGATAGATCTTTATCTGCAAAAGTTAAAAAGTGGTTCAGATGAGGAGAGAAAAGCAGAAGTTGATGACGCAGATCTTGCTGATTATCTAGAAGATGTGAAACAAAAAGATGAGAGTAAGTTTTTTGAGTATTTAAACTCTTTGCCTATGGAGCTTCGAGCTCAAACCTTTATTGAGCTTCCTACTGCTTTTCAAGTGGATCTTATTTTAAAATATGATCCACAAGGTTTAGCTGAAATTTTAGAGACTTTAGAGAGTGATGATGCCACGGATCTTTTTATAGCGATTGGAAAAACTGATAAACAAAAAGAGGAAGATGTATTCTTACTTTTAAAAGATAAGACTCAAAAAAATATTGAAAAGCTTATCTCTTATAGTAATAAAGAAGCAGGTTCTTTGATGCAAACAGAGATCTTTAAAGTGGGAGTGGATAAAAGTGTAGATTATGCTATTTTAAAACTTTCCCGTTTAAAAGAGAGTGGTATTGGAACGGTACAGAGCGTTTTTATTACAGATGAAAAAGGACGATTTTTAAAAGCGATACCAATAGATGATCTTATTTTAGAAAATAAGCAGAGTAAGTTTGAGGATATACTTCCTAAATATAATGATGAATATTGTATAAATTCTCATGAGAATATTGATGAAGTAGTTAATATTATCGAAAAATATGACCTTGTCTCTTTAGCAGTAGTTGATAGAATAGGGCATCTGATCGGTAGAATTACCCATGATGATGTACTTGATATTATGCAAGAGCGAGCGACGAAGCAACTTTATAATCTTAATAGGTTAGACGAAGATGAAGAGATACAAGAAAGTGTTTTAAAAACCACAAGAAATAGAGGTAAATGGTTATTTTTAAATTTAATAAATGTTACTTTAGCTTCGATTATCATTGGGTTTTTTGAAGATACTTTAAATACTATAGTAGCTTTAGCAATTTTGATGCCAATAGTAGCAAATATGGCTGGAACATCAGCTTCTCAAACAATGACTGTAATTATACGGCAAATAGGTTTAGGAGAGATCAAAACAACAGATCTTTTCCCAGTTTTAAAAAAAGAATTAACAATCTCAACGCTAAATGGTATTGTTCTTGGTATTCTTACCATGATTATTTCTCAGGTACGTTATGAAGATACATTAGTATCTATTGCAATTGGTTTAGCTATGGTTTTTAGTTTTGTTTTTGCTAGTATCATGGGAACATCAATACCAATTATACTAAAAAAAGTCAATATTGATCCTGCTGTTGTAAGTTCTGTATTCGTTTTAACTTTAGTTGATATTATAGGTTTTTTTAGCTTTTTATGGTTTGCTGAGATGATCGTATTATAAGGGACTTTGTTAATGTAATTATTTTGTGTAATCACACTGTAATAATTTTTAAGTATAATTACCAAAATTTATAAAAACAAGGTTTTTCAATGAGTGATAAACTGATTCAATCAAGTTTAGAAGAGGAGAGTAGTTTTTCAAGTAATACTCATGGTATTGATACGATCACTAAAGATCTTAATACTGGCAGTATAAAAGATTATATAATTCCAGATAGGTATAATACACTTCAATTAGTATTATTACCTGTAAATAAAAATAAATACTATTTTTATTGGGATTTCCCAGAGTATTTTTTACATCAAAATATTGTAAGTATTGAGGATATCTCTTTTCATATAGTTGATGAAAATCATGATCTAATCGCTGATATAAAATGTGATCATGACTTTGGACAATATTTTTATAAACTAGAAAAAGATGTGAAATTTATAAAGATCATTGCAGTGTATAAACATGGAATACAGTTTAAAAATCTTATTGAATCAAATATGGTTAAAGTATTTAACACCCAAATCAAATTTAGTGACAAAGATGTGTGGATCAGTAAATATAGAGGGATGACTGAGGTTATAAGAGCTTCTTTAAATCATTTTACTATAGGGATGTCTTCAAAAAATTATGTAGATGAAATAAGAATGCTTGAAGAATCAACTCAAATATCAAGAGAAGAGTTAGTATCTGCAAGTATGAGAAGTAATATGGACTCAGATTCATGGAGTTCTGAAGGATTTGCATTAGGTGGATTAAGTTCTTATGCTTTATCTTCTGCATCATTAACATCAACTTCAGTTTTAACAAAATTTTCATTAGATAAAAATGAAAATAATGATACAAATACCAATGGAAGTGAAGAGGAAAAAGAGAAGAATCTCGATAAACTTCCCACACTTACTAAACAATCTTTAGGAGGAATGTAAGATGATCAAAGGATATTGGATACCTGTTTTACATTCACATCTTCCATTTGTAAAACATCCTGAGTATGATTATTTTTTAGAAGAGCATTGGCTTTTTGAAGCGATCACTGAGTGTTATATACCGCTTTTAAAAAACCTGAAAAAACTAGAAGATGAAAATGTAGAGTTTAGACTCACTACATCGGTAACTCCTCCACTTGCAGAGATGTTAAATGATGGACATCTTATGGATAAATATGAAAAATATCTTTTAAGACTGATTGAGCTTGGTGATAAAGAGATTGAGCGAACAAAAGATGACCATGTATTTAATGGTGTAGCTCACTATTATAAAAACTTTTTTCAAAATACTTTAGAGTTTTTCCAAGGGTTTTTACATAAAAATGTCCTAAGTGGCTATAAATATTTTAATGATATTGGGAAAATAGAGGTGATCACTTGTGGGGCAACTCATGGGTTCTTACCACTTTTAAGTGTCAATGAAAAAGCAGTAGAAGTACAGATAAAAGTTGCTGTAGAGTCTCATACAAAACATTTTGGAAAACCACCACAAGGTATCTGGCTTCCTGAGTGTGCGTATTATGAAGGCTTAGATAAGATCTTAAAAGATAATGGGATTCACTTTTTCTTTATGGATTCACATGGGCTTATTTATGGGGAACCAACTTCAGTTAATGGAGTATATGCTCCAATCTATACAGATCATGCAGTTGCTACTTTTGCAAGAGATCCACACTCTGCAAAGCAAGTATGGAGTTCAAAAGAGGGATATCCTGGAGATACGAACTATAGAGATTTTTACCGTGATATTGGGTATGATCTAGATTATGACTATATCAAAGATTATATTGATCCAGATGGTCAAAGAGTATTTACTGGATTTAAATACCATAAAGTAACAGGAGAGACTGATTATAAAGAGGTATATAATCCTGAAGCTGCTTATTATAAAACAATAGATCATGCGAAGAATTTTCATTTTAATAGAGAACAACAGTTTGAGTTCTTAGGACAAAATATGGAGCGAACTCCAATGGTAGTTTCTCCTTATGATGCTGAGCTTTTTGGACACTGGTGGTTTGAGGGGGTTGACTTTTTATATAATGTGTTTAAACAGATTGATGAACATAAAGTGTTTAAAGCTGTTACTCCAAATGAGTATCTCCAAATGTTTGCAAAAAATCAGATGACAACTCCATCTGCATCTTCTTGGGGAGACCAAGGGTATTATGATGTATGGTTAAATGAAGGGAATGCTTGGATCTATAGACATCTTCATTTTATGGCTGATTCAATGTGTGAATATGCTGATAGATTTAAAGAGGGGTGCGATTTTAATCTTAATAGAGTATTAAATCAAATGCTAAGAGAGCTCCTTTTAGCTCAAAGTAGCGACTGGGCATTTTTAATCACTACAGAAACTGCAGTTGAATATAGTACTTTACGAACAAAAGAACATATTCATAACTTTTTAAAACTCAAAGAGATGGTTGATGGTGAGATAGATTTCTTCTTACTTGAAACTATGGAGCATAAAAACTCTATTTTTAACTTTATAGATTATAAGGTATATGCAAACTAAATAAGTGGAGTATCTATTAGATTAGTTAATAGATAACTCACTTGCTTCTCAATATAGTTAAATTTTAATTGTTAATCATAAAGAGTTATTACTGTTTTCCTCTTTAAAACAAATTGTGAATTTTGTTTTGTGTTCATAACTCTTTACATCAATAGAAGCTCCATGTTTTTTTATGATCTGTTTACTTAAATAAAGTCCTACCCTAGTTCCACCCATAGTGGTTTTTGCTTGTTCTAAAAGTCTTCTAAAGACAAGTCCTCTATTTTTAGATAGCCTTCGATTGAACCAAAAAGTATACTCTTCCAAATATGATTGTAAGTGTTCTTCTGAAAACGATCCTTGATGTGTGCCAAGAATTCAACGCTTTAAAAGTGCAGCTATTCTATGAACTCCTGGCATGGATAGATGTGCTTGATCATCAAAATGAGACATAACAGTTACTTCATGATTATATCCAAGAGATTCTAACTCGTTATATCCACTCCAACCATCAGTGCAAATAGTACTACCACTACATACCACATCATTAATAAAGCCTGTCAAACTACTACTTGAAGCATCCAAAATATAACGCATTCTGACACGACCAAAACCTTTTGGTTCATGTATTTCTATAGCAATAACTACAAGACTCTTTTTAGAGCCTCGACCACGCTTCCCGCCTACATCTACGCCACCAACTTGAGTTTCATCAACTTCAACCTTGCCTGAAAGTTTTTCTCTTTCTGTGTTTACCATTGCAACTCTAAAGCGCTGAAGCATTGTCCATGCAGTAACATAGGATACTCCTAATGTTTGCTGAATAATTTTAGCTGACATTCCATTTTTTGCTGTTGTGATATGCCATGTAGCTTCTAGCCAAGTAGTTAATGGCGTTCTTGTTTTATCAAAAATTGTTCCTGTAGTTACTGTTGTTTGATGGCGACAATTTGGACATACAAGTCTTTTATGAGTTTGTTCCCTATGGGGTAGACAATACTTTACATTTTGGACAAATAAAACCATCATTCCAGCGTAACTTATATAAAAATTCTCTACAACTTTTATCATTATGAAACATCGTTACAAATTCTCGATATGTCCGAGGATAATCTACACCAGCGATTAATATTTTGTTTTCGTATTCACTTTTCGATGATTTCATGAATAATTATAGCCATAGGAGGAGCTAAGTAGCTACCCCCTTTAAATAATATTCTCTTCACGTTTTTCTAAACTAAAAGTTATGGAAGTACTAAAGTGATCTGATAAGTTATATAAAAGTCCTATAGATACTCCCTGATTAGTAATATCAACACCTTTTTCACTTTGAGAAATACTATTGAGTGTAGAGATAAAGATCTTCGAGGTATCTGGGCATCTAAAAGTAAAGGTTTTATCTAGATATTTATCTTTGATAACAAGTGTATCACTTAAGATCTCTATCATTGAGTATTGCTCATCACTCTCTAAATATACTCCATTAAAACTTACACTTTTTAGTGAAGCAAAATGGAGGTTCCATTCATGAAGATATGAATATTTATCTGAGGCATTTTGAACTGAGAGTTCAAGTTCAATCTTTGTTTTTTTAATGTGGAAACTTTTTTCTAAAGTTGTATCAAGTTTTGGGGTATCATAGATCCCACCATCTCTTTTTAAGTGGAGTTTCTTTTTTGAGTTTTTTAGAACCTCAAAAGGCTGATTTGCAAAATCACCATATTCTCTAAACTGATTCTTTGCAAACTCTTCTATCGTAATATCTGGTGATACAATATGATCGATTGCTGATTTTTTAAAATACCAATCATAATCTAGTGAGATATCTTGATCCACATTTAAAGTATTTTCATGAATGGTTGCTATATCTTCATCCATATTTACTTCTACTTCAATAGCATCATCAATTGGTTCTTCCTCTTTAACTTCGATTTTTTTATGATATGCCTCTTCATATCGTGTCAATGTATTTTGAAGATTAAAGTTTTTAGATAAGAGATCAAGTTCAAAGATCTGACCACCTTGCCTAGCTGAGATAATAGTCAAAAGGGAATCATTGATAAACTTATATTCATCATAACCATTCATATCGATATCAATTTTTTCAGAACTATAATCAAGATACTTTTCACACTCTATAATATATTTATACGCATTATCTCTTAGATTTGGAAGATATATCCCTCCAAATACACCATGCCATAATACATCATTACATTGAGCTTTATATAAGGCCTCTTGATAAAATCTACTCTCATATTGTTTTTGAGAAAGTTCTATATATCTTTTTTGTATCCAGTTGCTCTCTTGGTATTTTGTTAAAAAGTTTTTCCATGTTGAACCTCTTAAAAACTTATTAAATTCTGGATGTTCATGGATTATTTTTTCAAGCTCAAAGCTATCTTCACTATTTAAAGACCACTCACCCATTTCAAAATAAGATACTGTAGGAAGATAGGCAAGTGCTATAGGCTTGTTCTCTTTGTAAAACTCTTTAAATGTTTTGATATTAATCGTTTCATCTTGAAGTGTTTGGATGATAAACTTTTCTAGCCATTGTTTCTCATAGACTGTTTCATAAGTCTTTGGCCAGATACCAAACTTTTCCCCATCATCAAAGATCACTGCTGCATTCTTCCCCTCATCATTTGAAAAAGAGTGAAGAAGATCATTTGTTTTGTCCAATCCATAAAATGGTATAGCATAACGCAATTCTTGATTGATAGGGAATACTCCTATTTTTTCACCAGATTCTTCAGTGATAAAGTATCCATTAAGAGTTTCTAGTTTCGCTCCACAGGTTTTAAGATGATAATCATCTACGATCACATATTCGATTCCACAGCTTTTAAGATCAAGTATGATCGAATTATCCCATACACGTTCAGTAAGCCAAAGACCTTTTGGAGTTTGGTCAAAATGTTTTTTTATATAGTTATTGAGTTTTGTGATCTGTGCTACTCTATCATTTGAAGGGATTGATGCAAGAACAGGCTCATAAAATCCACCTGTAAAAAACTCTATTTGAGGGGAAATTTTTTGCATCAATTTAAAAAGTTTTTTATCGTGTGTTTGGATATATTCCAGTAATGATCCACTAAAATGTACAGAGATTTTAAACTGTGGAAACTTTGCAAGAGTTTCAAAAAAAGGTCGATAAGATTTTTCTATAGCATCATCGATCACATAATCAAAGTTATCAATTGGCTGATGGCAATGGATCCCTAAAAGTAAAGCTGTTTTCATAACTACTCCTTATATATTAATAGATTGTACACTTTGTAAGTGACGAAAAGGTTACAAGAGGAGTTTTACGAGAAGTGTTCTTTTACTTTTGCTATCTCTTCTTTTGAACCAAAATAGATCGGTGTTTTTTGATGAAGTTCTGG
>CBETOJ010000064.1:0-7938 GCA_965537725.1 uncultured Campylobacterales bacterium
AAAATTTCCTCCAAAATATGACTCAGAATTGATTCCTACTATGTATTTTATAGATCATACCAATGAAGTGATCAAAGAAAAAGTGATTGGGTATAATAATAGACAAGATTTTATCAATATAATTAATAAATAGGAAAAATATGGAATATTTAGAACTATTAACTCATATTTTAGTAGTGATGAGTTTAGGATGGTATCTTATTACCAACTTACAATGGTACAACTATAAACTAACACGAGTAATATTAAAACACCATAAACAACAATGGCATATTATCTATTTTATTACCCCTTTTGTTTTATACTATATATTGCCTGAGCTTTATTTTTATATCTATTTTTATTTGCTGTATAAAAATCTTGATAAATCTTTAGTCTTAACTCATAGAGTAAAAAGATTTTTAGGGATTTTGCTTTTTACAACATTTGCAGTAGATGCCTTAGTAGCAGCAAGTGGTAGCGGAATATATGGATTAGTTTTACCATTATCTATTACCTATCTTATTAGCTTTATTTTAGAGAAAATCTTTTTTATCAGTTTTAAACAGAGGGCAAAATCAAGACTAGGGACGATTTTAGGACTTCAAATCGTGGCAATCACTGCTTCATATGGAAAAACTTCTATTAAAAACTTCTTATACCAAGTATTAGAAAAAAAGTTTAAAGTGTATAAAACACCAAGAAGTGTAAATACTATGGGTGGAATTTTAAAAGATGTAAATGATGATCTTCCAGATGATACACATATCTATATCGCTGAAGCTGGAGCTAGAGAGCGTGGAGATATAGAAGAGATCGTACACTTTTTAGAACCTCAGTATGCTATTATCGGAAGTGTAGGGGAGCAGCATATTGAGTATTTTAAAACTTTAGATAATATTATCCATACAAAGATGGAGATATTACGAAGTCCAAGGCTTGTACATGGATTTGTTCATGAATCAGTACCTATTTTAAAATATGAAACGATCACAAAGTTTCCTGAAGGACTAGAAGTAGTAAGAAGTGATCTTAATGGTATTTGGTTTGATCTTCTGATCGATGGAGAAAGTTACCATTTCCATGCTCCAGTACTTGGAAGCTTCAACGCTATTAACTTAGCTGCAGTTATCCTTATGGCAAAAGAACTAGGGATGAGTATCGATGAGATTAAAATAGCTCTTGATACGATTAAGCCAGTTGAACATAGACTTCATCTATCAAAAGCAGGTGGAAAACTTATTTTAGATGATAGCTTCAATGGAAACCTTGAAGGGATGCTTGAAGCTTGTGAGATATCATCTACTTATGAGGGACGAAAAGTGATAGTCACTCCAGGACTTGTAGAGTCAAATACTGAATCAAATACAGAACTTGCACATAAAATAGAGGAAGTTTTTGATCTTGTGATCATCACAGGAGATCTTAATGCAAAACTTTTTGATAAAGTGATCTCTAAAAAAAGAACGATCATTTTAAGTGATAAAAGTGAGTTACAAGATACTTTAGCAAAAGAGACTCATGTAGGGGATCTTATCCTTTTTGCAAACGATGCTCCAAATTTTATCTAAATAAAAAGCTATAAAAGCCTTTTTATTTTATATCAGTTCATCTCGAACTATTTTTACAACTTCGCTTATAAATTATTTTTTTGAATGTAAAAGCATCATTTTATTATCAAAAGAGGTGGCTTTAAAAATAAAGCCATTATCATCAAAAGTTAGATCTTTCATCTATTTTGTATCAGCTGTTTTTTTCTTTGTAGTTGTTTTTTTAGCAGGTGCTTTTTTTGCTGTTGTCTTTTTTGCAGTGGTAGTCTTTTTCGTTACTGTTTTTTTAGCAGGAGCTTTTCTTCCACCTTTTGTAGGTTGATTCTCCATGATCTCTTTGACTTCTTCAAGGCTTAGAGCTTTGATATCTTGCTCATCTAGAGTCTTTGGCAACTTAAAGTTTTTTCTACCTTGTTTAATATATGGACCGTACCTTCCATTAAGTATCTGTATCTTTTCTTCAGGAAAGTCATTGAGTAAAGCTTTTGCTTTTTCCTCTTTGATCTGTTTTACTACTTCTAAAGCACGAGGAAGTTCTATAGTATATGGATCATCCTCTTTAAGGCTAAAGTATTCTGATTTGATTTGGATAAATGGACCAAATCGTCCAATATTTACCTTTACATCATCTCCATTCTCATCCTGACCAAGTACTTTTGGAAGTTGGAGTAACACTAGTGCTTCATCAAGTGTAATAGAGTTCACACTAATATGAGCAGGGATTGAAGCGATCTTTGGTTTCTCTTCATCCTCTTTTGTACCACATTGTACATATGGACCATATTGTCCAACTCGAGCAGTGATTGGTTTTCCATTCTTTGGATCATTTCCAAGTTCACGAATATCTGAGAATTTTGCCCGTGGTGCATTTTCCTCTTTATCTTCAATATTTTTAGCAAATGGACCATAAAAATCATTCATTACATCAGTCCAAGCTCTTTTCCCCTCAGCAATATCATCAAACTCTTCTTCAATATGAGCAGTAAATCCAAGATCTACAATATGTGGAAAGTGTTCTACTAAGAAATCATTAACAACTGTTCCTATTAAAGTTGGAGCTAGCTTTTTATCTTCAGTTTTGATTACATATTCTCTTGCTTGTATCGTAGCAATTGTAGGTGCGTAAGTTGAAGGTCTACCAATCCCTTCAGTCTCAAGCTTTTTAACCAAGCTAGCCTCTGTGTAACGTGCAGGTGGTTTTGTAAAGTTTTGTTCTGCTTCTAGTTTTTCAATATTTAGTCTTGTACCTTTTTCCACAGTAGGCAAGAATTTTTCACTACTATCTAAAACTGCTTCAGGATCATCACTCCCCTCAGTATACGCTTTCATAAACCCTGGGAATACAATTTTTGTCCCTTTTGCTTGGAACTCATATTGTTTATTATTCCCAGCTGTTATTTTATATGTCGTATTTGCTACAACAGCTTGTGCCATTTGCGTGGCAATAGTTCTTTTCCAGATAAGTGAGTAAAGTCTATATTGTGCATTATCAAGATATGGTTTTACATCACTTGGTTTTAGGTGTAGATTTACAGGTCGAATCGCTTCATGGGCTTCTTGTGCCCCTTTTGCTTTACTTTTATAATGCCGTGGTTTTGCTAGGGCGTATTCTTTTCCATATTCACCCTCTATCACCTCTTTAGCCATAGAAGTAGCAAAAGTGGAGAGATTAACACTATCTGTTCTCATATAAGTGATCAAACCACCAGTATGACCAGGGACATTTACTCCTCCCTCATATAATTGTTGAGCTACGATCATAGTTTGTTTTACACCAAACCCAGCTTTTCTACTTGCTTCTTGTTGTAGAGTTGAAGTGGTAAATGGAGGAGCAGGGTTTCTTTTACTCTCTTTTTCTTCAATATCTTCTAAAATATATTGATTATCTTTACAGTTGTTTTCAATAGTTCTTGCTTCTTGTTCATTACCTACTTTTACAGTTTTTCCATTCTCTTTTGCAAGTTCTGCTTTAAATTCAGGATCTATAATATTAAGTTTGAGTTTCCAAAACTCTTCAGGGATAAAAGCTTCAATCTCGCGTTCTCGCTCAACGATGATTCGAACTGCAACAGACTGAACACGTCCAGCACTAAGTCCATATCTTACTTTTTTCCAAAGAAGAGGACTTAGTTTATATCCAACAGCACGATCTAGGATTCTTCTTGCTTGTTGCGCGTCTACTAGATGTTGATCTACATCTCTTGGGTGCTCTAATGCATCTGTAATAGCTTTTTTTGTGATCTCATGAAAAACGATCCTTTTGATCGGATTTTTTTGAATCTTTAGAGCTGGAATAAGATGCCATGCAATCGCTTCCCCTTCGCGATCCTCATCGGCCGCGAGGTAGATAGTTGTATCTTTTGTGATATTTTTCTTTAGATCAGTTAAAACTTTTGATTTATCCCTTGATACCATATATTGTGGTTCAAAATTTTTTTCAGGGTCAAAACCTAATTTTGATTTTGGAAGGTCTCTTACATGTCCCATAGAAGCCATGACTTTGTAGTCAGAGCCTAAGAATTTTGAGATTGTCCGAGCTTTTGCCGGGGACTCCACGATAACCAGATTTTTCATCAAATGCCTTTTTAAAATATTAGTCAAATTTTTAGTATTAAGAGCGAATGGTAACATAAATATATTTAATAAAAATTAATTGTGTAATTGAAAAATACTTTATATACCATTTACTTAAGTTTCGATATAATCGCGAAAATTCATTTATTGATAGGATATAAATTGTCACACGAACTACTACAAAAACAAGCAGATACGATCCGATTTTTAGCAGCGGATATGATACAAAAAGCAAATAGTGGACACCCAGGTGCTCCAATGGGACTAGCAGATATTGCTACAGTTTTAAGCAAACACTTAAAAGTTGATCCAAAGAACCCAAGTTGGTTAAATAGAGATAGATTAGTATTTAGTGGAGGGCATGCAAGTGGACTTGTATACTCTTTATTACACCTTTGGGGATTTGATGTAAGTATCGATGACCTTAAAAACTTTAGACAAACTGATAGTAAAACCCCAGGACACCCTGAAAATGGACATACTCCAGGAGTTGAGATCACAACAGGTCCACTTGGACAAGGGATCGCAAATGCAGTTGGATTTGCTTTTGCTTCTGAGTATGCAAAATATTGTGTAAACTCTGAGACTGCAGAAGTGATTGATCATCATGTATATTGTTTATGTGGAGATGGAGATTTACAAGAGGGGATCTCTTATGAAGCATGTTCAACTTTAGGACACCAAGGTATTTCAAACTTTACACTTATATATGATAGTAATGATATTACGATTGAGGGTGATATCTCTATTGCATGGAGTGAAAATGTAGCAAAAAGATTTGAAGCTATTAATTTTGACGTAATAACTATTGATGGTCATAATTTTGATGAGATCGATGCTGCTTTAACAAAATCTAGAACTTCAGATAAACCAACTATTATCATTGCAAGAACTGCAATTGGTAAAGGTGCGGCGACTATGGAAGGGTCACATAAAACTCATGGTGCTCCTCTTGGTGATGAAGAGCTTAAAGCTTCAAAGAAAAATGCAGGATTTGATCCAGAATCTTCATTTGTAGTCCCTGAAGATGTAAAAACAGCACTTGACAAAACTACAAGTGGTGAAGAGCTTAGCAAAGCATGGGATAAGATGGTTGCACACGATCTTCCATTAAGTGAACAAAATGAAACTTTAAAAGCTTTACAAAACCCAGACTATTCTAAGATTGAGTATCCAGATTTTTCTGAAGTGGATTCGATAGCTTCAAGAGATTCAAACCATAAGATTTTAAATGCTATTGCAAAAGCTGTACCAAGCTTTATGGGTGGATCAGCTGATCTTGCTCCATCAAATAAAACTGAGCTTATAGGTCTTGGAAATTTTCCAAAAGGAAGAAACCTACACTTTGGTATCAAAGAGCACTCAATGGCAGCGATTGCAAATGGGATGAACTTATATGGTTTATTTAAAGTATTCTCTGCAACATTTTTTATCTTTAGTGATTATTTAAAACCAGCTGCAAGAGTAGCAGCGCTTTCTAATATTCCACAACGCTTTATTTGGTCACACGATTCAATTGGAGTAGGGGAAGATGGTGCAACACACCAACCAATCGAGCAATTAAGCCAATTTAGAGCATTACCAAACTTCTATACATTTAGACCAGCTGATGCAACTGAAAATATTGAGTGCTGGAAAACAGCACTTCCTATGAATGCTCCAACAGCATTTGTAACTTCTAGACAAGGGCTTAAGAACTTAAAAGGTCAAAAAGTTCTTGGAGAGGTAAGTAAGGGAGCATATCTTGTAACAAAAGCTGAAAAAGCAGATGTTACATTTATGGCAAGTGGAAGTGAAGTATCACTTTGTCTAGATGCAAGTGAACTTTTAGCAAAACAAGGAATTATGTGTAATGTGGTATCAGTTCCATGTTTTGATCTTTTTGTAGAACAAGATGAAGAGTATATTGATTCTATTGTCAATATGAATGAAACCTTTGTAGTAGCCGTTGAAGCTGCGAGTGCAATGGAGTATTATAAATTTGCTGATGAAGTGATAGGAATGACAGGTTTTGGGCAAAGTGGTCCAGCAAAGGAACTCTTTGAAAAATTTGGATTCACTGCAGAGCAAGTCGCTAGCAAAGTTCAAGAGATAGTAGGGTAAAATGTATACAGAAGTTAACTATGCAGTTTTAATAGTTGGCTCTTTAGCAATCCTTATTGGATTGTTTTTATATTTTATTTTTTAAGGAATGAGTATGATGGGATATACAAAATTTAAAGGAACAGATGTAACTTTAGATGGAAATCAAGTTGAAGTAGGGGATATGGCTCCTGTGGTTACAATAGTTGGAGCTGATCTAGAAGATATTGAAGTGGGCGGAGCAAAAGACCAAGTTCAATTAATTGTTTCAGTTCCATCTTTAGATACAGCTATTTGTGCAGCTGAGACTAGAAAGTTTAATGAAGCAGTGGGAGCACTAGATATTTGTACAACAGCAGTTGTTTCTATGGACTTACCATTTGCTTCAGCAAAGTTTTGTTCAACTGAGGGGATCGATAACTTAAGCGTAGGAAGTGATTATGTTGATAAAGACTTTGGAAAAGCTTATGGGGTATTGATGAGTGATAATAAACTAAAAGGTCTTCTAGCTCGAGCTGTATTTGTAGTAAATAGAAGTGGAGAGATCGTATATAAAGAGATCGTTCCTGAAGTAACTGAAGAGCCAAACTACGAAGATGTATTAGAAGCTATTAAAGCTGCTAGATAATTGTCGTATCAATCATGGCATGAATCCTATGCCAAAAAACACAAACAACTTTTAAAAAAACTATCTCATTTATCTGATAATGAGATAGTTGAATACTTTTCATTTTCTAATATGGTAAAAAATGAGCCAGATTTTTGTCCACTTTACAAAGAAAATACTAAGTGTCATGAGATGGAAGATCTTAATTGTTATCTTTGTGCTTGTCCAAATTTTCGAGTAAGTGATACAAAAAGTTATTGTTCAATTGAGAGTAAAGATGGAGGAAGTATAGAAGCACCAGATGGCTATATCCATCAAGATTGTTCAAAGTGTACAGTTCCCCATTCAAAAGAGTATGTGAAAAAACATTTTTCAAGGGATTGGTTGGAGATTATGAAAGAGAATTTTCACAAAAAGTAAAAGTTTACTTCTCTTCGTCAGGTTTTTCTATATAGTATTGAGCTCCAAATTTATGGGAATCTACAATTTTATCTAAAGTTGATTTTGAGGTCATCATAATTACTTTTAGCTTAGGGTTTTTTTCATTAACTCTTTTAATGCAAGTATTCCATTAAGTTGTGGCATCATGATATCTATCAAAACTAGATCAATCATATTATCAATAGAGTTGATTGCATGAACAGGATTATCAAAAGAGGTGACATTAAACTTTTCATTTCTTTTTAAATACCTATGAAGTATTGTTAAAATATCAAGTTCATCATCAACAATGGCAATATTATAGGTGTTTTGTTCCATAAAACACATTTCCTTTATATTAAAGTGCCACTATTATAAAATAGTGTTAGTTAACTTATTCTAAAAACTAGATTATAAAGAGGGTTTTATTCCTCCTCGTTACCTTCTAACATAGCTTCGATCTCTTCATATAGTTCAACACACTCATCATGAGATAATGATCTCTCTTCTATCTCGTCAATAACAGATTTAAATTCATCTCTCATCTCATGGAGTTCTTGTAATGTTTCTTTTCGTGTATTATCACTTTTTTTATCTTGTGCAATCACTTCATAAAGATTGTCAATTTCCTCTTCAATATCAGGAAGAACAACTTCTTCTATAAGCTCTTTGAGCTTTTTATGACAGTTTTTCATTTGTCTTATTCCTTAAATAGATCATTTGTAA
>CBETOJ010000065.1:0-7784 GCA_965537725.1 uncultured Campylobacterales bacterium
AAAGTGTATCTGGAACACTTTTTTCTTTTCTTATCAAATAAGAGTGATCATAATTTATAGTATTTGATTGTTTTGTGATCTTAATTTGATTTTTTTCTGTTTTAGTAGAATCACCAGCTACGATCTTTATTTTTCTTGGTTCTTTACAGTTTTCCAAGATAGCACAATCATTTGATAAGTAGTTTGATCTAGCTGATGCTAAAACTTTTCCTGATTGGTTATCTAAGATTCTAGCATTCAATAAAACTTTTCCTTCAAATAGTGAGTAAGTCCCAACTAAAATATAGGCACTTGGCACATCCTTATTTAATAGTTTTATATCTCTTGTTAAGAAATATTCCCCATTTGCATTTATTGATAAAGTTTCTTGACCTCTAAAATCACTTACATTAAATCCTCTTGTAAAAAGCTCATCAAAAAATGCTTCAGCTACTGTTCTTCCAAAGTGAGTTGTTTTATTTAGCTGATGGAGGTCTACAAAAGATGTTATTGCTATCTCCTCTTTGTCTCCATGGAGTTTGTTATAAAGAAAAAGCTTGTCTGCAAGTTCAGTGATTACATTATTGAGTTGATTATGTCCATTGATCTTATATTTTGAAGTTTCATTGAGTTGATAATCAGATGCATAAGAATTTGTCATTAGCAAAAATGATGCTAGAAACAGTATTGATAGTGATTTTAAAGAGGTCATTTTGAATCCTTTCAAGATTTGATAATCAAACTATACTAGTACTTTTCTTAATTTTAGTTTAAATTATTATTGAAAAACATTATTTTCCATGCTAAAGTGTTGTTTTAAGCTAATATTAAAAGTTATATGATTAAACTTACTATAATCTAATTTTAAGCAAAGGATAAAATATGAAAAAACTCATCGTTTTCATGGTTCTTATTAGTGTTACATTAGTATTCTCTGGATGTACTCAAAATAGAGCTTATAAATCATGGTCAACAGATCCATATATTAATGATACTTTTAATGAAAGTATTAATGATATAGCAGAGCAATTATTTAAAAGCACAAGGATCAAAACAGCAGATAAGGTTGCAATTACTACTTTTGTAGATCTACATCAACTAAATAAGACAAGTTATTTTGGTAGAAAGTTAAGTGAAAGTATGTACAATGAACTTCATACAAGAGGATTTAACGTAGTAGATGTTCGAGGAACAAAAACTATTCGAATCAATGCAGAGGGTGAATTTTTTGTTACTCGAGATATTCAATTACTAGATAAAAAAAGAGTTGAAAACTCATATATATTAGTAGCAACATATTCAAAATTTGGAAGTGGTATCTTGTTAAATGCAAGAATAATTGATAATATCAATGGTGATGTTATTTCAACTGCAAGATCTATTATTGATGTGGATGCATGTGATGTATATGAAAATTGTCATGATATTAAACCAGTTCAAACAGCTATGAAAACAGAAGAAAAAGAGAAAAAAGTAGTTGAAAAGAAAACTGTAAAAAAACGAATGATTGGACTTTCAGATGCTGGGTGTTCATATGTTGATTGTCCTGAAAATTGTGTTGATGAAACATGTTATAATCATGTAAATTATAAAAAAATTGTCCAGAAAAAGGTTGAAGAGAAACCTTCTAAACAATATTGCGAGGGTACGATCCCTCAAACTCTTTACAAGTAGTTCACATAACTACTTGTATCTAACTTCTAAAATAAAATTAATCTTAAATTTAAAAATTAATCTTTTAAAATTAACAAATAATTAACTAATTCAGATTTGTTTAAATCTTATTAAGCTAAAATCTCAGGATAAGTGGCGATCTTCGTGGCTTTATTTTAAACTTTAGGAGGAGATTGATGCAAGACAATGCACAACCAATTGAGTATGACTACTCGATAGCGAAAGCCTTTACTTTTGCAACAATTTTGTTTGGTATCATAGGGATGACAGTTGGTGTTATTTTAGCATTTCAATTAGCGTTTCCAGGCTTAAGTAACTTAGCTGGTGAATATGGTACTTTCAGTAGATTAAGACCTTTACACACAAATGGTGTGGCGTTTGGTTTTACTTTAAGTGGTATTTTTGCTACATGGTATTATGTAGGTCAAAGAGTATTAAAGGTATCTTTAAAAGAATCACCATTTTTAATGGGTATTGCAAAATTACATTTTGCTTTATACTTTATTACAATTCTTTTAGCTGTTGTTACACTGATTTCAGGTATTACAACTTCAAAAGAATATGCTGAATTAGAATGGCCACTAGATTTACTAGTTGTTGTATGGTGGGTTTTATGGGGTATTTCAATTTTTGGATTAATCGGTATTAGAAGAGAGAGAACATTGTATATCTCATTATGGTACTATATTGCGTGTTTCGTAGCAGTTGCTATGTTATACTTATTTAACAACATGGAAGTTCCAACAATGTTATTTGCAAACGGTGCTCCAAGTTCTGTTATGCATTCTATATCAATGTATGCTGGTACAAATGATGCGTTAGTGCAATGGTGGTATGGACACAATGCTGTTGCATTCGTATTTACTACACCAATTATTGCAATGATCTATTATTTCTTACCAAAAGAATCTGGACAAAATGTTTATTCTTATAAACTTTCTATCTTGGCATTCTGGGGTTTAATGTTCGTATACTTATGGGCTGGTGGACACCACTTAGTATATTCTACTGTTCCAGACTGGATGCAAACTATGGGTTCTGTTATGTCTGTTGTACTTATTTTACCATCATGGGGTTCAGCTATTAATATGCTTCTTACTATGAAAGGTGAGTGGGGACAATTACAATCATCACCATTAATCAAATTTATGGTTATGGCTTCAACTTTCTATATGTTATCAACAATCGAAGGTCCAATCCAAGCTATTAAATCTGTTAATGCTATTGCACACTTTACAGACTGGATTCCTGGTCATGTACATGATGGTGTTCTAGGATGGGTTGTATTTATGGTAATGGCATCATTATTCCATATGGCTCCAAGAATGTATGGAAGAGATATATATTCTAAGAAATTAATGGAAACTCAATTCTGGTTACAAACTACTGCTATTGTACTTTACTTTACATCTATGTGGATTGCAGGTATTACACAAGGTATGATGTGGAGAGCATATGATGAATATGGTTCATTACTTTACTCTTTCATTGATACAGTAAATGTATTACATCCTTACTATACAATTAGAGCTGTTGGTGGATTATTATACCTAATTGGATTCTTCATGTTTGCATACAATATGTATAAAACTGCAACTGCAGGTAGAATTCTTGACAAAGAGCCGGTGAATGCTTCACCTATGGGCGCTTAAGAGAAGGAGGGTTATATAATGTTTCATTGGTTAGAACAAAGACCGTTTTTCTTTACGGTATTTTTATTTATTACGATTGCGTTTGCTGGGATTATTGAAGTTATTCCTGATTTTGGAAAAGCTTCACAACCAACAGTTGGGACAAAGCCATATTCAGTATTAGAGTTAGCAGGTAGACAAGTATATATCAAAGATTCTTGTAATGCGTGTCACTCTCAGTTAATTAGACCATTTAAGTCTGAGACTGATAGATATGGTATGTACTCTTTATCTGGAGAGTATGCTTATGATAGACCATTCTTATGGGGATCAAAAAGAACTGGACCAGATTTAATGAGAGTTGGAAACTATAGAACAACAGATTGGCACGAAAATCATATGATGAATCCTGCATCAGTTGTTCCTGGATCAATTATGCCAGCATATTCACATATGTTTACAAATCAAGCAGATGTTGCTACAGCATATGCAAATGCAAACACACAAAAAGTTGTTTTCGGTGTTCCTTATGATAAAGAGGGTATGCCAAAACTTGGATCATGGGCTGATGCTAAAGCTGCTGCTTTAGAAGAAGCAAAAATCATTGCTGCTGATATGAAAAACCAAAATGTTAAAGATGCAGTTGCAAATGGTCAAATCCCTGAGATTGTAGCGTTAATCGCGTATATGAATTCTCTTAAATAAAGGTTTAACATGGAATACGAAACATTGATGATGATCCAAGGATATGCAAAATTTGCTTTGATTCTCTTCGTGTTTATCGTGTTTTATGGTTATGCATATTCTATATATAAACGTCAAAAATCGGGTGAGAGAGACTTTGAAAAGTACTCGAACTTGGTTTTAGATGATAATATAGAATCTAAACCTTTAGAAGAAAGAAGGAAAAAAGAAAATACGGAAAAAAGTGAAGAGAAGAAAGACTCTTAACTTTTTAGCGAATAGATAATAAAAGAAGGAGATAGTTAGTATGAAATCTATGGTAATAGGTGGACTCATTCTAATCATAGCTTTAATGACAGGAACATATTTTGTTGCTGGTGATTCATTTAAGCTTGGAGATGACTATATCAATGACCTTACAATGCTTGGTGGTTTCGCAATTATTGGTATCACAGTATTTGTAGCATTGAAATATGTTAATCAAATCAAGAATGATAAAGCTACTGGTGAGTTAGCTGAAGAAAATTGGGATGGTATTGGTGAGTATAAGAACAATATCCCTGTAGGTTGGGGTATGTTGTTTATAGGTACGATGATTTGGCAATTATGGTATTTCTTTGTTGGATATCCAACAAACCAATTCTCTCAAATTGGACAATACAATGAAGAGACTTTAGAGTATCAAGCAAAGTTTGAATCAAAATGGGCTAATATTTCTAATAATGATCTTGTTGGTATGGGGCAATCTGTATTCTTAGTACAATGTGCACCTTGTCATGGAGTTGATGGTGAAGGTATTAATGGTAAAGCACAAGACCTTACTAAAAGAATCTCTAAAGAATCAGTATTACATGTAATCAATAATGGAGCAAATAACTTCACATCTAAATATCCAGGTGGTATGCCTGCTGGTATGGCAAGTGGTGCAGATGCCGAAGAGATTGCTACTTTTGTTGCAGGTGGTATGAAAGGTGCTAAACCAGCAGCTTGGGCAGTTTGTTCATCTTGTCATGGAGTTGATGGTGAAGGTATGCCATTTGTTGCTCCAAATATTAAAACTTATAGTGATGATCTAGTTTTAACTGTATTAAAAGATGGTAAAAAAGGGATCATTGGAACTATGCCTAACTTTGAGGGAAGATTAACTGAAACTCAAGAGAAAGCAGTAGCTGCATATATCAGAAGTATAGGAGAATAATATGGCTGGAAACACACAAATGAATGAACATGAAAGAGGACTATTTAGTTTAATTCACGGAATCACTGGTATGTTAATAGCTACAGTATTATTACTTTCAATACTTGCGTTTTTAACTATCAATGCGATTGCAGTACAACAAAAAAATGCAGAGAACTTTTATGAAATTAATCAAGACTTACATGGTTTAAAAGCTAATAGTCCTGAGAATCATAAACAATGGATTAATAAATAAGGAGAATATGATGGATAAAGTAATTGGAATTTTATTAGTAATTACAGCAGTTGCAACTATCATGTTGTCTTTTTTTGATTCGACAAGAGTATTTGTAGGCTAGTTACTAAAATAGCTAAACTAAAGGGGAAAGAGGAAACTCTTTCCCCTTTTTTATTAGTTGAAATTATAAAAATGATTATTTAACTAAAATTAAGTCAAAGGGATGTAATATACCTTTTTTACAAAAAGGATGGTATATTGAATTATTTATTAAAACTTTGTGTAGTATTTTTTACTTTTCTAACGGTAGCTTTTGCCAATAACCCTTATATTTTAACTCATGATGGTCTTATAGATCAAAGGGCACAAGATAAAATCTTTCAAATTGGTTCCGAAGTTAAATCAAAACTCAATGCTAATATCTATGTTGATATTAAAGAGAATAATGGTGTAGATATCAAACTTCCACGTGAACAAAGAGTTCAAAAAATGCGTCAAATTGAACAAGCGCTTGTTAAAGATCTTCCAAAACCGTATGCTGTTTTAACAATAGCTGTTGATCAATTATATGCAAGTATTTTAATGTCTGATGATTTAAAAGAGATTCTTGATAAAGATGAGATTCTTGATAGTTATGTAATCCCACTACTTGCTTCAAAAGATAAAAATACTCTTTTTGCCAAGACAAGTGCAGCAGCACTTAATGGATACGCTCAAATTGCAGATTCACTTGCAAGAAGCCAAAATATAGAATTGGTTTCTAGCATAGGAAGTGGTGGAAAAGTAGCAAGTACCATTTGGAAAATGGTTATGTATACAATAGTACTTAGTGGAATCGTTCTTTATGCAATTATTGTAATGCGTGAGAGAAAATATAGAAAAGAGGCTAAGAAAAATGACGCTAAAAGAGGATAAAAGATTTATGAAAAAAGAGTATGTATATGCTCTTTTTATTATAAAGTTTGTTTTAGGACTATATTTGATCTACTGGACCATTGCAACAACATTAAGCTCAGATGTAGGGAAAGATGCGGATAATGCATTTTTAACCACATATCACAATGTAGATGATAACTTTAATCAAATGAGTGCCTTAAATCAAAAGTTTCAACAAAAGTATAATATCAAATTTGATTTTAATGGAACACAGATAGTTGGACTAAGTGTAGATGATGTGTTTTTAGCCCAACGTGCTGTCCAAGCTAGAAAGATTAGAAAAGATATGATTTTAGTGGGTGAGAATAAATTTTCTATCCATATTCAAGATAAAGATGGCAATGCTATTGGCTCTAAAAATATTGATATCTTAGTAACTAAAAACACTACCCATGCAGAAGATGTAAAACTACAATTTAAAAATGAAGATACAAAAACTTTTCAAATTGGCTCTATTGGATATTGGAATATTACAGGTACCGTTGATGTAAATGGAGATAAGGGATATTTTTATATAAAAACAAATGCTAAAAGGTAGTTTACATAGATCTCTTTTAGTATTACCTACTTCAAGATCTATTCGAGAGTATATAGAATCTAATAAAGCAAACAATCAGCTTTTAAATAAAACTCTGCCTATTGGGGAATTTTTTCAAAAAGCTGTTATTTCAACTTCTAATAAAAAAAATTGTGATACAAATCTTAAAAAACTTTTTTTACAACAATCGATAGATAAAAACCAATTTAAAGAGTTAGGATTTAGCTCTGAGTTTAGCAGTTTTTTTAAACAAAGTGATTATATATTTCGTTTCTTTACCGAACTTACCAATGAGTATGTGGGTTTTGAAGAACTTTTAAGTTCAGATACTTATACTCTTTATAGTGACCATATTGAGATACTACAAACTATTTATCAAAATTATCAAAGAATACTAGATGATAATGAGTTCACAGATTCTATCTTTTTAGCAAACAGTTTTCAAATAAATAAAGAGTATATTGCTCAGTTTGATAGTATAACTATTAAACTTGAAGGGTATTTAAGTAAGTTTGAGCAAAAGATTATTCAAGAAATTGCACAACTTAAAGAGACCTATCTAACTATAACTTTCAATGAGTACAATGAAAAAAATAAAGAGTTTTTAAAGGGCTTTAACGAAGAGTTTGAAAACGGCTTTGTATATATTTTAGATCTGACTCATAAAAAGATCCTTCAAAAGCAAGATCAAAAAATACAAACACAAAATCTCCAGATTGGTAAAGTTGATTCCTTTTTAGAACAAATAGGGTTTATTAAATACCATATTACACAGATGGTTCAAAGTGGTATATCTCCTGATAAGATAGCTGTGATAGTTCCTGATGAATCTGTAGTGGATAGTTTGGAACTTTTTGATAAAGAACATTATTTTAACTTTGCTATGGGTCGATCTATTAAAGATTATAAAATAATAGAAACAGTACA
>CBETOJ010000066.1:0-7778 GCA_965537725.1 uncultured Campylobacterales bacterium
TGTTATGGCTTAAAAAAGTAAATATAACTGAAAAAAGGATTTATAATGATTAGAAAATGTTTATTCCCAGCAGCAGGATATGGTACAAGATTCTTACCTGCTACAAAAGCGATGCCTAAAGAGATGTTACCAATTATGACAAAACCGCTTATTCAGTATGGTGTAGAAGAAGCGATGGAAGCAGGGTGTGATGTAATGGCAGTAATTACTGGGCGAGGGAAACGTGCGATAACTGATCATTTTGATATCTCTTATGAGTTAGAACACCAAATCAAAGGAAGTTCAAAAGAAGCACTACTTGATGATATTAGAGCTATTATGGATAAGTGTACTTTTACATATACTCGACAAAATGAGATGAAAGGTCTTGGAGATGCTATTTATAAAGGAAATGTACTTGTTGGGTTTCAAAATCCATTTGCCGTTATCTTAGCAGATGACCTTTGTGTAAATCCTGATGGGGATGGCATCTTAAAACAGATGGTAGATGTATATAACAAATATAAATGTTGTGTTATTGCAACTATGGAAGTACCAAATGAAGATATCCATAAATATGGGGTAATTGAGGGTCGAGAGATCGAAGATGGAGTATTTATGGTTTCAAATATGGTTGAAAAACCAGATAATGACAAAGCCCCATCAAATCAAGCTGTTATTGGAAGATATATCTTAACTCCAGATATCTTTGATATGATTAAAAATACAAAACCAGGGAAAAATGGTGAGTTACAGATCACTGATGCTCTTTGTGAGCAAGCAAAAAAAGGGATGGTGATCGCTTATAGTTTTAAAGGGAAAAGATTTGACTGTGGAAGTGTAGATGGATTTGTGGAAGCTACAAACTATTTTTATAATTTAGAAAAAGAGAAAGAAGCTTCACAAGAATAAAACAATAAGCACATGTGATTCTATGGCTAGTACAACTAGCCATACGAAAATCGTAATCCCCGTAGCAACAGCTGCTATATCTTTAATAATCCCTATTTTTTCATTATAATCACTTTCTATAAAGTCACACATAGCTTCTATTGTAGTATTAAACATCTCAGCTGCTATCATAACTCCAGTGGCAAGAGTTATTACTGTTACGTCTATTAACGAGCTAAAAATAAATTGTATAAACTTTTTAAAGACAAGGTGTCTTCTGGTAAATCTAAAAAAGAAGCATTGATAGTTGTAGCTAAAAAAATAGCTTCAATTATCTATTCACTTTTTAAGTATAACCAACCGTATAATCCAAGTAGAGTATTTATCCAACATAAAAGATAAACTTGTTAGTTTAACACTTATGAGAACAATGAGTTTTTATAGAACTTTGATCTAATAAATGTATCAATTTTAATTTGATCATTTGAACATTTAAAAAATGCTCAAAAAATTAAACCATAAAGCACGCCCTTAAAAAATAGCTAACCGTTTAAGCTATTCTTTATAGGATGGTTTGATTTTATTTTAGCATAAAAACTTAATGGAACACTTATTGAATATGATTAGGTATAAAATAAAATATACAAAAAGGATATATTATGAGTTGTTCAACAGGAGGATGCGGTACATCAGGCGATATGGGATTCGATCCAAACGACGAGATCGCAATGGATATCCAAAATAAGATCAATAATCACCCATGTTATAGTGAAGGAGCTCACCAACATTATGCTAGAATCCACGTAGCAGTAGCACCAGCATGTAACATTCAATGTAACTATTGTAATAGAAAATATGACTGTTCAAATGAGTCTCGACCAGGAGTTACAAGTTCTAAATTGACTCCAGAAGAAGCAGTAAAAAAAGTACTATATGTTGGTGGAGATATTCAACAGCTTTCAGTAGTAGGAGTAGCAGGTCCTGGAGATGCACTTGCAAACCCTAAGAAAACATTTGATACATTTAGAATGTTACAAGAAAAAGCACCAGATCTTAAACTTTGTCTTTCTACAAATGGTTTAAGAATAGTAGATTATATTGATGAAATCGTTAAATATAATGTAGATCACGTAACTGTAACAATCAATAGTGTTGATGAAACTGGTGAAGTTGGTTCTCAAATCTATCCATGGGTACACTGGAACCATAAAAAAGTATGGGGAAAAGAAGGAGCTAAAATTCTTCTTGAGCGTCAACTTGAAGGGATCAAAGCTTTAACTGATAGAGGAATCTTAGTAAAAGCAAACTCTGTTTTAATCCCAGGAGTAAATGATAAAGAGCTTCCAAATGTTGCAAAAAAACTTAAAGAGATGAATGTATTTTTACATAATATTATGCCATTATTATCAAGTCCTGAGTTTGGTACAAAATTTGGTCTTGATGGAGTTCCAAGTGCAACTGATCAAGAGACTATGGCAGTTCAAGATGCATGTGGAATGGATATGAACCTTATGAAACATTGTCGTTAATGTAGAGCAGATGCTGTTGGTCTAATTGGTGAAGATAGAGGTGAAGAGTTTACAAAAGATGCTTTTGTAGCTTTATCTTTTGAAGAGCTAGAGAAAAAATATAATATCGCAGCTCGTGCTCAAAAACATGAGATCATCGAAAACTGGAGAGCAAATCTTGCTGTTGCTAACGAGAGAATAAAACTAGAAAAAGCTACTAAAGAGGAGCTTAGCTCAACTGGTGAGACAAAACTTGTAGCGGTTACAACTAAAGGTGAGGGGACAGTGAATATGCACTTTGGTTCAGCTGAAGAGTTCCTTATCTATGAAGCAGGGGACAAAGCTATCAAATTTGTAATGCATAGAAAACTTGAAAGCTCATACAGTGGAGTAGCTGCTGAAAACGCAGATACAATCTCTGAGATCAAAGATACATTAAAAGATGTAGATATTTTACTTACTGCAAAAATTGGTGAGTGCCCAATGGGTGAGCTTAAAGATATCGGTTTAATTATTGATGATAGCTATGCAAACCAACCAACTGAAAAATCTGTACATGATGCAGTAAAAAAATATTTCTTTAGTGAAAAAGAAGAGGAATTAGGATAAGCTCCTAATTCTTTTACAACAATTCTTTTTCTGCTTTCCCATAATCAACTCTTAGCTTAAAATGTAAAAGTTAAGATATTTGATGAAGTTAAAGTAGTGCATACAACATTGTATAGATTTTATTTTAAATAGTTAAGCTTAATGATTCATGAATATGAACTTGATTTCGTCCATTTTCTTTACAATAGTATAATCCCTCATCAGCTTTTTTAATCATCTCTTCAAGTGTAGTTTCCATACCGTAACAGATACCTATTGAAACAGTAAAAGAGATTTTAAGATCACCCACTTTTAAAATATTTATTTCAAAAGCATGTCTCACTTTTTCAAAAAGAGTTTTTACATCATCAAGTTCAATCTCTTCTAAAAGAACACAAAACTCTTCCCCTCCAAATCTTGCAATAAGGTCTGAACCTCTTAGGTTTTCGTTAAGAAGTCTTGCAATCTCTTTAATAGCTTCATCCCCTACATCATGTCCATAGGTATCATTAATAGATTTAAATTTATCTATATCAAACATAGCTACAGTTAATACCCTATTATCTCTTTTTGCTTTATCAAAAATTGCTTCTCCACTATCAAAGAAAAATCTTCTATTGTATGATCCTGTCATAAAATCTTTATTGGCTAAATCTCGTGTTTGTTCAAAAAGGTCTAAAAGTTCTAAATTAGCATTGACTCTAGTAATCAGCTCTGTTTTTGTATAGGGTTTATGGATAAAATCATTTGCACCTAGCTTTAGAAAATCTGTTGCAATATCAGGTTGTTCTGTTGCACTTAATACAACAATACCAAGTTGATCTTTTTTATACGTTTCTCTAATTTTTAGAGTGAGTTCCATCCCATCCATATCAGGCATATTATAGTCTGTTAATATAAGGTCAAACTTCGTATCACTATTTTTTAAAATCTCTAATGCTTTTTGACCATTTCTAGCTTTTTGTGTCTTAATATGCATTCCATTTAAAATATCAAGTGCTAAGCTCATTTGAGTAGCAGAATCATCAACAACAAGTACATTTGTATCATAATTTTTAAGTGACCTGTCAATTATAGTAGTCAGTTGCTCTATATATTTGATATCTTGTTTATTAAAAAAGTCTAAGATATCTTTTTCTAAAATAAACTTTTTTACATCATCATTCATAAGTCCTGTTAAGACAATACTTGGAATGTTTTTCCCTAATGCAAAATCAACAATATCACCTTGTTTTGCATCTGGCAAGTTTAAATCTAAAACAGCTAAATGGACCTGGTCATTTTGCAAGATATGTTTTACAGCTTCTTTGTATGAGTATGCTATTAAGATATCTACATTTTTTACGAAACTTTTTATACCATGTTCTAGTTTTGCTATTACTGTTTTACTATCATCTACTAATAAAACGGTTTTCATTTTTATCCTTTAATCACTTGATTTTTTCCATTTTCTTTTGCTCTATACAAAGCATCATCTGCTCTTTTGACACTTTGTAATAAAATATCACTATCAAGTACTTCTGTAATACCAGCACTTATTGTTATGTTTTTTTTAATCACTTCAAATTTTAGCTGCGAAATCAGCTCTCTTAATTTATCTATAGTGTAAAAACCTTTGTTTAGATCAGTATTAGTAAGGAGTATAATAAACTCCTCCCCTCCCCACCTAGCACTTATATCTGAAGATCTTAAAGTTGTAGATAAGAGATTTGCAATTTTCATTAAAACTTCATCACCTATATTGTGTCCATAAGTATCATTGATAGATTTAAAATTATCAATATCTAAAAGTGCAAGTATCATTGTATCTTTTTGATCTCGTTTTTTCTTTTCAAGAAACTTATTAAACAACTCAGTAAATATATGTCTATTATAAAGTTTTGTTAGCATATCTGTTGAAGCCATCATGTGGAGTTTATCACTTTTTTCTTTTAGTTCTCTATTTAATTTTAAAAGTTCATCATGATAGTGTTTCATCATAGATGCCCAGTGATTGTATGAATATGATATGAGTTCTTGCTGATCAATTATACCTGTAATTTCCCCTTTTTCATTGGCTGCGATCACTCTTTTAAAGTGTTTTTTATTAACAAACTCTACTGCTTCTTTAATGGTGAAGTTTTCAGGTATAGTTTGAATAGGACAAGAGAAGAACCCTTCTACTTTTCCATCAAGACTAATATTATTTGAGATAATTGTAATAGTATCTTTAGGGGTTAAAATACCTTTTGCTTTCCCATACTCTTTTACTATGACACAATCATTTTCATTACTATTGATAATTTCTATAGCTTTTCTAATAGTATCATTAATATCTATATAGTTTAATGGTAATTGTTTTTTTAAATAATCTCTTATTTTTATATTTTCCATCAAAGTTTCAGGGTCTATACTTGAAATAATATCTGAGTTAGTTACTATACCATGTAGTGATCTATCATCATTAATAAGACAAATATGTCTAATTCCAGAATTTATCAACTCCATTGCATCAATCACTGAAGCATCTTTATGTATTTGAGGGATAATACTTAAAGGGATATCTTCTAATTTAAGAGTTAAATCTTCATTTTCAAGCTTTAACTTTACAAGGTCATTTGCACTAAAAAGATGGTAATCTTTTTCATGTATTACAATAATACCACGATGGTGAGATTCTTTCAATAAAGAAACTGTATCACTAATGGTTGCTTTACAATCAACTGTAATCACATCTTTAGTTGCAATTTCATACATTTTTGGAAAGTACATTATATTTAATCCTTATATTTTTCTCTGATCTCTAAAAACTGATCTTTGTGTTCAAAAAATAGAACTACAAGTTTTGGATCAAACTGTTCACCTCGCTCTGCTTTAAACAGATTAAAGATATTCTCATCATCCCAAGCTTTTTTATAGCACCTCTCACTTCCAAGTGCATCAAACACATCAGCAAGAGCTGTTATTCTTCCATAGATATGAATCTCTTCCCCTTTAAGACCTCTAGGATAACCTTTCCCATTCCATTTTTCATGGTGTTCATAAGATACAATTGCAGCTGCTTTTAATACTTCTCTATCTGAGCCTTTTAAAATGTTATATCCTATCTCTGCGTGAGCTTTCATAGTTTCAAACTCTTCATCTGTAAGCTTGCCTGGCTTTTTTAAAATATTATCTTCAATTCCAACTTTTTATTATATTGCTTAAAGGTTTTCCTAAATAAAAACGTTGCCCATATTCAATATCCAAACTGCTTTATTTTATCATAAAGTTTCTTATTTGCAATAAACTCAGCTATTACTTTGATATTGTTTTTCTTAGCAAATTGAGTTATGGTTTCCACTACACTGTATAGTTTTTCATTTGTATCAATCTCTTTGATTAAACTACCATCTATTTTAAGGTAATCGGTATAGGTATATCTCCGTCAACTGCACTAATATGAAGTTTACCACCAATCCAAACTTCTCTATTACCTTTTGAATTTTGTTTTATACCAACTCCACATTTAGTAGATACAAGGGATAGCATATCTTGTGTAGTTTTCATCTCTTTTTCAGGAAACTGCGCAAGCTTGTTTTGTTGCTCTAAAATCTTTGGTTTTATAGGCTCTCTTTTTTCACCTTTTTTAGGTCTTCCAACTTTATTTTTAGGCTTTTCTTCTTTTTGTCCTCGTTCCTGCGGGGTTACACCAACTTTTAGAGGTTTTTCTCTAAGAGGTATTTTTGTCGCATCAGTTGCATTATACATAAAGATTGTATCTGATAAATATTCTTCTATAAACTTTTGATGTGTCTTTTCAAGGAAACTTTGCTTCGCAACCTCTATTCGCTAGTTTTGGGCTATTTTCATATCACTAAGTTGTGCAAATACTCTACTAAATTTAGCTTCGCTTGGAATATCATTTTTATATCTCCATCCACATAACATCCTAAGTACTCTATCACTATGGAGTCTATTATGGAGCAAAGCGGAATCCACACTTGCGAATTAAATCTCTTGTTGTTTGCATATTGTAAACTGATTTAGCAAATAGCTCTTGCTATTTCAATTCTGTCTTTAAGGGTATTTGTAATTGTTACAACTGTTACATTCTTTTCGATTTGTGCAAAGTCTAAAATTTTAATTAGCTTTTCTTCTTTGGTGCTTAGTGTTCCAAGTTGTTCTTTTATCTCTGGAAACAAACAATTTTCAAGATTTAAAATCTTAGTCCACATTTTTGAAAGATTTGAAAATAATTTTGGTATAATATTTTCCATACAAAAAGTCCTTTTTAAGTTATAGATCTTATGTTTTTGTGATAGACAATTATAACATTTATAGGGTTGAAAATGACTTTTTTATACTTAAATTATGAGCTTTTTTGTGAATTTGCAAGTGGTTCTCTAGTTTAATTCTTTTTTTGGAGCACTGAAATGATACCCTTGTGAATAATCAATACCAAGCTTTTTTACTTTGTCTAAAATAGCTTCATTTTCCACAAACTCTGCTATTGTTGCCATCCCTAAATCTTTTGCAAAGTTTATAAGGTTTTTAACAACAATTTGTGATGTTTCATTACTATCAATATCTTTAATTAATGAACCATCAATCTTTATATAATCTGCTTTTAGTTTTACAAGATATTCAAAGTTACTATATCCTGTTCCAAAATCATCTATGGCAATTTTACAACCATAAGATTTTACTTCATTAATAAAGTCTAATACCTTTACAAAATTCTCTATAGATTCTGACTCAACAATTTCAAATACAACTCTAGAGCCAATTTTATAAGTTTCTAGCATTGTAAATATAAAGGTATTAATCTCTTTATCTAAGATGTCTTCAATT
>CBETOJ010000067.1:0-7696 GCA_965537725.1 uncultured Campylobacterales bacterium
AAAAAAAGAAAAATAGATGCTGCATTTATTTCATCTATTAAATCTAAAAATGAAAAGTGTGCTGATCTTGGAATTATTGCTGATGGGGAAGTTCTTTCGGTACTTGCTCTTCAGGGGAAATATGAAGAAGATTATCAATCAGATACTTCAAATATCTTAGCAAAGGTTTTAGATATAAAAGGAAAAGTACTTATAGGTGATAAAGCATTATTATATTATCACAATGATCTCTCAAAAGAGTTTATCGATCTTGCACATGCTTGGAAAGAAAAATATGGACTCCCCTTTGTATTTGCAAGACTTTGTTTTAATGGAAATCAAAAACATCTCTGTAAGCTTGCAAAAAAGTTTTCAAAGCAAAAAATATTTATCCCTCAATATATTTTAAAAAAGTATGTGAAAAGAAGCGGTTTATCTGCTGTGCAAATACAAGAGTACCTTACAAAGATAAAATATACTATGGGATATAGAGAAAAAAGAGCCCTAAAACTATTTTTTAAACAGATCAAACAAAAGGGACTTTAGTTTGGATATATTTGATTCTATTATCTTAGGAATTATTGAAGGTTTTACAGAGTTTCTTCCTATTAGTTCAACTGGTCATTTAATTGTAGCAAGTGAAGCTTTAGGAATTGATCAGACAAAAGTAACCACAGCCTATGAAGTGATCATCCAGTTTGCTGCGATCTTAGCTGTAGTTTTAACTTATAAAGAGAAATTCACTCTAGAAAAGATCGAACTATGGAAAAAGCTTATTTTAGCTTTTATCCCAATAGGGGCAGTTGGCTTCCTTTTTGCTTCTCAGATTAAAGCGATGTTTGATATCGTAATTGTTGCTTGGATGTTTATAGCAGGTGGGATTATTTTTTTAATAGTAGAAAAGTTTTATACTGAAAAAGAACATTTTATTGATGATGTGGAAAAAGTAAGTTACAAACAGGCTTTGTGGATAGGGATTGCACAGATCTTTGCTTTGATCCCAGGAACTAGTCGAGCTGGAAGTACTATTATTGGAGCGATGCTTGTAGGGCTTAATAGAAAAGCAAGTGCTGAGTTTAGCTTTCTTTTAGCCCTTCCTGTAATGTGTGCTACAACTGGATATGATCTATTAAAGCATTATCAAGATTTTACTGGAGCAAATTTAGTCGTATTACTTATAGGGTTTGTAGTGGCATTTATTGTAGCGTATCTGACTATAAAGCTCTTTTTAGCTTTTTTACAACGTTTTACTTTTGTAGCTTTTGGAGTCTATAGGATAATTTTTGGTACAATACTTCTAATTTGGTTCGTGTAAAGGGAGATAAAATGAGATTTTTTACTATATTTTTAATGCTATTAATCATAAGTTTCTCTTACGCAGAAGATGGAGATAAAAAAGATGATCCAAAGGCAACCTATATCAACGTGGTTTCAAACCTAGAAGATACTAAGATCTTCCTTGATGATAAAGAGATAGGTGTAGCACCACTTAAAAACTTTGCAATAGAGTCTCATAAAGAGCATACTTTAAAAGCTATAAATAGTGATAGTTATCATGAGACAGAGCTTACACAAAAGATATTATTAGCTACGAATGAACTTCAAACTATAGAGTTTACCTTTAAACCTTTAAAAACAGAAGTATTTTTAGTAGGAGAAGATGGATTTTTATATCTTAATGGAAAGTTTGAAAAAAAACTTCATGGAAATAATAGAGTGATGAAAGTAGATGCTTCACCAAATCTTCTCTTTGGAATCTATAATAAAGATAAACAGATACAGTTTAAAAGAGATCTCAAAGCAGATAAATTTACACAGATCAGATATACTTTAAAAAATACTCCAAAAGAGATAAAGATATATACAAGCTATTTAGGGAATCTTATTTGGGAAGATACTTTAGAAGCTGTTAATTCTAGTATGAATTATTCTGATGCACAGAGGTATTGTGAAAATTTAGAGATAGCTTTTTTAAAAGATTGGAGAATTCCAACTTTAGAAGAACTGAATACTTTATATGAAACATATAAAGATGATATATATAATGGATATGGAGAACCATTTTATTGGAGTTCTGATACTTCTATTGGAGATTCAGGGGTATGGAGTTATTCTCAAGTAAAAGATTTTACAGTTGATGGAGAGGTAAAAAGATCTGTTCAAAATTTTGATAAAGGAAAAGTTCGTTGTGTTCATGATATCGCTTTTAGGGATATGAATGAAGAGACTATGATCGAACCAATAGATGATGATATGGAAGAGGAGGATCAGAAAAAAGAGTATGGACCAGGTGAGTATGATCCAAACCTTACAAAAGATCTCCAACGGTTTATGTTAAAGTAAGGAAAGAATTTGAAAAAAATAGAACTACTAAGTCCTGCTGGAAATTTAGAAAAACTAAAAATAGCCCTTGCCTTCGGTGCAGACGCTGTATATGGAGGGGTAAGTCATTTTAGTTTACGAATAAGAAGTGGAAAAGAGTTTACCTTTGAGACATTTAAAGAGGGGATTGATTATGCCCACTCAAAGGGGAAAAAAGTATATGCGACGATAAATGGATTTCCTTTTAATTCTCAAATAGAGTTATTAAAAAAACATATTGTAAATGTAGCTGAGTTACAACCAGATGCACTTATTGTAGCAACACCTGGAGTTGTAGCTTTGTGTAATGAACTTGCTCCAAATATTCCAATACACCTTTCTACACAAGCAAATGTAATGAACTATTTAGATGCAAAAGTTTATTACGATATGGGTGTAAGAAGAATCATAGCTGCAAGGGAGATTAGCCTTAAGGATGTAGAAGAGATCAAAAGACGACTTCCTGATCTAGAAATTGAAGTTTTTGTTCATGGTTCTATGTGTTTTGCATATAGTGGACGATGTTTGATTAGTGCAGTACAAATGGGAAGAGTTCCAAATCGTGGATCTTGTGCAAACGATTGTAGATTTGAATATACTTTATATGCAGCCAATGAGGATCATAGTACCTTATTTAGACTAGAAGAAGACCCTGGTGTGGGGACATATATTTTTAATGCAAAAGATATGAATCTAGCTTCACATGTAAAAGAGATCGTAGATAGTGGTGCAGTAGATTCTATAAAAATAGAAGGGCGTACTAAATCTCCATATTATGCAGCAGTAACTGCTTATGCTTATAGAATGGCATTAGAGGATTGTTATAAAGATCAATTTGAGGCAGATAAATATCAAAATGAGCTTAATACTACAAAAAATAGAGGTTTTACAGATGCTTATTTGATCCATAAACCTTTTGAAAAAGAGAATACTCAAAACCATGAATATGCCTTAAGTGCAGGAAGTTATGAGGTGAGTGGGCTAGTTATAGAAGATGGTGAACATTTTATGTGTAAATATAAAACCTATCCTGATGATGAGATTGAGATATTTGCGCCACTTAATAGTGAAATTGAAGTTTGCGAAAACGAGATAGGTTCTATATACAAAAGGGATGATAAGCATTTTATTAAATTTAAAAAGATATTGACCATTGATGATAAAGAGTTAGAATCTGTTCATAGTGGAAATATTAACCCTATAAAACTTCCAGGGCGTCTACCTTATATGACAATGCTTCGGGTACGATCAGAAGATTTTGAAGAAGAGGGTGGTTGCCCAGACTAGGCAACCACTTTTAAAAAACTATTTTACAGTTTGGGAAGTAGTGATATAATCATACTCTGAGATCTTTGTCCAAGGTCTTGCTTTTTGCATGTAGTTTTGTTGAGACTCATAGATCTCTTTAAAAAGAGCATCTTTTGCAGCATAGGTACTCATCACGTCATCTGTTGATTTTTTCATAGCTTGTAAAACCTCTTTTGGAAATGTTTTTACTTTAATATTTGGATACTCTTTTTTGATACTTTCCCATGCATTAGCATTCATATCAAAATTTTCATACATCATATTTGCTGTAACTGCTTTCATTGCTGTAGTTAAAATAGCTTGATACTCTTTTGGAAGTTTATTAAATGCTTTTTGATTTACAAAAAAGTGCATCTCTGAAGCAGGTTCATGCCATCCTGTATAATAGTAAGGTGCAACTTTATGAAATCCCATTTTTACATCCATTCCTGGACCTACCCATTCTAGTGCATCAATAGTTCCACGATCTAGTGCAGTGTAAAGTTCACCTGCAGGGATATTTGTTACATTTACTCCAAGTTTCGCAAATACTTCTCCAGCCATCCCAGGAATTCTCATCTTAAGTCCCTTAAGATCTTCTAGTGAATTGATCTCTTTTCTAAACCATCCACCCATTTGAACTCCAGTGTTTCCTCCTGGATAACATGATACTCCAAATTTATCATACAGTTTTTTTGTAAGAGCTTCACCACCACCATAGTAGTACCAAGAGTATTGTTCAGTACTTGTCATACCAAAAGGAGTAGTAGTGATAAGAGCTGTTCCCATCGCTAAACCTTTATAGTAGTATGATGAGGTATGTCCCATCTCATATTGTCTATTTTTTACTAGATTTAAGATACCAAGGGCTGCTTTGTGTTTCCCTTTCCCATCCACTTTAATAATAAAGTTTCCTCCACTCATCTCTTTTACCATCTCAGCTAATTGTTGAGGTGGTGTAACCAGTGGTGCTAAAGTTTTTGGCCATGTCATAGCAAGGTTCCATTTTACTTTTTTTGCAGCAAATAATGGGGTTGATAAAAGTGTAAGAATAGAAACTACACTTAAAAGCTTGATAAATCGTTTCATGATTTTGATACTCCTTTAGTTAAGATTATTTAATTATAGTCAATCTTATATTAGAGTTATTCAAAAAGTTCTGTACTGATATATCTTTCTCCCGTATCACAAAGAATGGTAACAATCTTTTTATTTTTATATTCCTCTTTTTTTGCTAGATAATGACTTGCCCATACATTTGCACCTGCACTGATCCCTACAAGTAAGCCTTCTCTTTGTGCTAACAGTTTTGCTGTATTGATAGCATCAATATTTGAAACAGTGATTACTTCATCATATATTGAAGTATCTAAAGTTTTTGGTACAAAGCCTGCTCCAATCCCTTGGATCTTGTGTGGAGATGGTGACCCTCCACTTAAAATTGGGCTAGCCTCTGGTTCTACTGCAATGATCTTAATATTTGGAAGTTTCTCTTTTAATACTTTCCCTGTCCCACTAATTGTTCCACCTGTTCCAACAGCAGCTACAAATATATCGATCTCATTATCCATATCTTTTAATATCTCAATTGCTGTAGTTACTTCATGTATATTTGGATTATAAGGGTTTTCAAATTGTTGTAAGATGATACCTAAAGGATCAATCGTAGCTAATTCATTTGCTTTATCAATTGCTCCTTTCATTCCAAGCTCAGCTGGAGTGAGTACAATATTTGCACCAAAGATACCCATTAGTTTTCGTCTTTCGATACTCATAGACTCTGGCATTGTTAGAGTAAGTTTAATTCCTAAAGCTGCACACTGAGATGCCAAGGCAACTCCAGTATTTCCACTTGTTGGCTCTATGATATGACTTAGATTTGTAATAGTTCCATCTTCAAGAGATTTTTGAATCATATTCATTCCGATTCTATCTTTTACTGAACTTGTGGGATTCATAAATTCACATTTTCCATAGATATTTGAATCGATATTATTAAGTTGGATAATGGGAGTATTCCCTACTAGATCACTGATGTTTTTCGCTATTTTTGCCATGATATTTGCTCCTTGATAAGATCTAAAACAGTTTTAAGATCGCTGTTTTTATTATTCATTCGTAAGATCAGTCGAATAATCGCTTTTTTCACAGTTGGCTGTCTAATGGCTCCAACTAAGTAACCATTTTTGAGCAATATCTCTTGTATCTCTATCACTTTTTTATTATCATTGATCTCAATTGGAATGATCAAAGATTCGCTTTTTATTCCTAAATATTTCTCAATAATTGCTTGTCTTTTGAGTATTCTTTTTTTTAGTTTTATTTTTCTTTTTTGGATGATTTTAAAGTTTTCATAGGCCAATGCTATATCAAATAAAGAGGGTGCAGTAGTGTAAATAATAGATTTTGCTCTATTTTGTAAATACTCTATTATATGTTTTGAGGCTAAGATATACGCGCCATAACTTCCATACGCTTTTCCAAGAGTTCCCATCTTTATATGATTTTGTTTTATTGGAAGATTAAAATGATCATACCAGCCTAAAAGATTCTTTCCAATCACACCACTACTATGGGCTTCATCTACAATTAAAAGTGCATTATATTTATTGGCAACATCATAAAACTCTTTATGTGCTAGATCACCACCCATAGAGTATATCCCCTCAATAGCTATTATAAGCCGATCATAGTTTTTAGTTTGTTTGATCTTTTCTTCTAAGTCTATAACATCATTGTGTTTAAAAAACACTACGTTTTGAGTAGGTAAAAGTTTTGTAGAAACAATACCACTTGCATGATACTCTTCATCAATAAATAGGATATCTTTTTTACGAACTAAACTTTCAATAAGTGCAAGATTTGCTAAAAACCCACTTCCTACTACAATACCATTTTCAAAGCCATTTATTTTTGAAAGTTTATCTTCAAACTTTTTATGGATAGAATGGTATCCATTGACAAGAAGAGATGCTTTGGGAGAGTGCTCTTTAAAGTTGTAGAGGTGTTTATAGGCTTTTTGCAAAGCTTTTTTATTTGATCCTAGTCCTAAATAATCATTGGAAGCAAAGTCGATGATATCTTTATCGAAGATTTGCCTTTTTCGTAATCTTCCAACTTTTTTAAGGGCTTCTAACTCTTTTTCATAAAAGCTATACATATTTTTTGTTTTTTATTTTATTTTCTAATCGAGTGATTTGAGATTGTTGTTCTATCACTTTTGCTTGAAGTTTTTGTAACTCTTTATTTTTTTGCTCAGTTTTCTCTTTTTTAGGCTCTTTTTGAATATTTGTTGCAAGTTTCTCTTTCTCTTTTTCCATGATCCAGATTTGTTGTTCATAGTGGGTCACTTGATTTGAAAGTTTTGCACTTTTTGCTTTCTCTTTAGAAAGTTTATCCATAAGGATCTTAGCATCTGTATCATTAAAACTATTTCTTTGGATAGTTTTTATCTCATCTTGAAGTTTTGTGATAGTTTTTTGTAGTTCACTCTCTTTTGTTCTTTGTTCTACCATGTTTTTTCGAAGTCGTTGCATGGTTTGTTGCTTTTCTAATTCTTGGTTTGTTTGATCAAAACCAATATACACAAATTGTTCTAGTTTATTGTTTGAGTCATTATATTCAGGAATGATCGTAAGATTGAGATAAAAGATATCATCATTTTTTGAAATAAACTTGAGTTTCTTTTTGAATGAACCATTATCAATGGCAATTTGTTGCATAGATTCTAAACTAGTTAAAAGAGTGTCTTTATGAAAAAGTTGTGAGATATGAAGACCTTTGATCTCCTCTTTTTCATAGTGTGAGATCTCTTGTGCAAACTCATTGGCAAAAACTATGTTTCCATTTACATCTGTATGAATAAGTAAAGCAAGTTGATCTATAATACTTGTATACTCAGAGATCTCTTGAGATTTTTTAATAAGTAGTTTTTTATTATGCTCTTGTATACAAAGCTCACTGATAGTTTTTAAAAGTTCAGTAGTATCAATTGGTTTTAAAGCATAGTGGGAAACTTTTAATTTTATTGCATCCATAAGGTAGTGGGCTTCCCCATGAGCTGTTGTAA
>CBETOJ010000068.1:0-7588 GCA_965537725.1 uncultured Campylobacterales bacterium
TTTTACTTCGTCTCTTATAGGGAACGTTCCTGTTAATATATCAATACAAAAACTTATTAAGATCGAAAAAAAATATGGTCCAAAAGCAAAAAAAAGAGTGCTATTATGGGACAAAATGCTTCAAAGTGCAAAAAACAAAAATACTTTAGAAAAATTAAAAATAGTCAATGAGTTTTTTAATAGGATCCAATATAAAAGGGATAGTCTTCATTGGAAGAAGAAAGACTATTGGGCATCACCTTTTGAGTTTTTAGGAACGGGAGCAGGGGATTGTGAAGATTATGCTATTGCAAAATATTTTGCTCTACGTCAACTTGGAATATCAGATGATAAACTAAAGATCGCATATGTTAAGTTATCAAGAAGAGGAACTAAATACGAAGAAGCTCATATGGTACTGAACTACTACCATAAACCAAATCAAACCCCCGTTGTACTGGATAATGTTAATAAGCGGTTGTTATTAGCAACTCAAAGAAAAGATTTGAAATATATTTATAGTTTTAATGCCGTAGGATTATGGAAAGCACAAAATAAAGGAAAAACAGAGGTAAATATGGGAAGTAATAACTTGAAAAATTGGAAATCTATGATGGAAAGGATCTAATATGTCACTCTCAAAACAGTTGTATATCATAATCTCATTTATTTTTTTTATGATATTTGCGAGTAATTTTTTTATAAGTGTTCAAAATACAAAAGAGTATCTAAAAATAGAATCAGACTCAAAAGCTGCAGATACTGCTACCTTTTTAGTACAGGTTCTAAAACCAATTATAAAAAAAGATATTAGTGATGTTGAGATTGAGCTTATCTTTAGAGGACTTGTAAATAGTGGAGACTTTAAAGAGTTGCGTTTAGAAGTTCCTAATATAACCTTTACACAAAATGATCTTTTGGAAAAACTCTCTTTAGATAGTGAAGAGTGGGTTGTAAAAAGTGTTTCTATCGCTCAAGAGATAGGGAAGATAGAAAAGTTCAAAGTTGCTCAAAGTGTTGAAGATGTGTTTGCAGAGATTAGTGAGAGTGTAAATGATACTAATTTGAGTCAACTTAAAAATATTCAATTTGCTTTTGCTCCTGCACAAGACTTTGTTGATGGATCAGAGGTGGAAATGGAGTTAGAAGTAACTAATGGGGATGAATTAAAAGCTCTTTTTACAACAATGAAGTTTACTAAAGTAAAACATTTAGTAAGAGGAACAGAACAATATGGAAATGTTCCAAGTTGGTTTATAGATAAGGTCTCTTTTCAGATGAATGAAGCCAAACGTTCTATTGATGATGATCGTTCTTCTGATGAACTCGCAACACTCTATGCAACAGCCTCAGCAGGAAATGCGTATCAAAAACTTTATGAACAGGTAAATAAAGCGATAATATATGCAATTGTAGAGTTTATAATCTCGATAGTACTTTTAGTCGTTTTCTTACGATTTATATTAAAACCTTTAAAAGCGATAGAATCTTTAGCCGAATCTATTGCAAAAGGAAGATTTACTACTATTACAAAGCTTCCTTGGACAACAGAACTTAAAAATGTATCCATTGCTATGAATGAGATGTCAGATAAGATTGAGGGGGTTATTAAAAAACTTAATGGAAACCTTCAAGAGATGACAAAAAAACTCTCCGAAGATGATCTTACCTCTTTACAACTTCGACAATCATTTGAAACAGATATTAAAAAGATGTTTATCGATAAATCAACAGGATATGTTTTTATTTTAAAAATAGATGATTTGGCTAATTATGCAAAACACCATACAAATAAAGAGGTTGAAACATTTTTAATCAAATTTGCTAATGCCTTAAAAAGTGTAGCTGATAACTCAACAGCATATAGATTTTATGGTTCAGAGTTTGCTATGATCGTACAAGATGTGGATGAAAAAGAGGCACAACAGATTGCAAAAAAACTCAAAATTGAGTTTGATAAGTTAGCATTAGAAGTTTCTATGCAAGAGGTTGCCCATACTGGTGGAACACCATTTAATAAAATTGGAACAATTGATGGGATGCTTTCAAGTGCTATTGAAGCCTATGAAAAAGCAAAATTGATTGGTCCAAATGAGTTTTTCTTAAAAGATGAAGAGGATCTTTCTCGTGATATGGATGAGTGGAAAAAACTTGTCTTTGATGTTATTGATAATAAAAAGTTTGAAGTGGAATATGTGGGTCAAGCATTTGGATTAAGTCCTGAGACTCAAGAGACTTTATTGATGGAGGAAGCTTTTACAAAAGCAAAAGATCAAAAAGGAGAGCTTATCCCAATTGGTACTTTTATCTCTATTGCTGAACAGTATGATAAAGTAAAAATTTTTGACCAAGCAGTTGTTCAAAAAGTTATTGAACATATTAAAGCTACAGGGTGTTCACATAGTATATCTATTAACTTATCTCTAGATTCGGTCTTTGATATTGGGTTTAAGAACTGGCTTAAAAATATCATTTTACAAAATAAAGCAATTGCTTCAAAGCTTGTATTTAGTGTAACAGCGTATGGGGTAACAAAAGATGTTGAGAAGTTTAAATACTTTATTGAAGCGATCCATGATGCTGGAGCAAAAATCATTATCAAAAGGTTTGAAACAAAATTTATTCCATTAGATGATATTAAAGATTTTAATCTTGATTATATAAGATTGGCAAGGGATTATACCAATGGTATTGCAAAAGAGGCTACGAAAAAAGGTTTTGTGGAGTCTATGCAAGAGCTTTCAAAACTTCTGAATATCAAACTTTTTGCAGAAAATGTAAAAGAGGATGAGGATTTCTTAATTGTAAAAGGATTAGGACTCTATGGAGCTAGTAGATAAACTAGCTCTATAGGTATTATTTGTATTTTTCTAAATACCAATCAATAGTTTTGATAATACCTGAATCAAAGTTTTCATCAGCTTTCCATCCAAGATCAGTTTCGAGCTTTGTAGCATCTATAGCATATCTTCTATCATGTCCAGCTCTATCTTCTACAAAGGTGATAAGCTCTTTATATGAACTTTTCTTAGGAAGTTTTGTATCAAGTATCTCACAAATTGTATTGACTATTTGAAGATTGGTTCTCTCGTTTCGTCCACCAATATTATATGTTTCACCTTTATTCCCAGTATGATATACAAGATCGATCCCTTTACAGTGATCTAAGACATATAGCCAATCTCTAATATTCTTTCCATCTCCATAGATTGGAATAGGATTTCCTTGCAGAGCATTTCGAATAATAGTAGGAATTAGTTTTTCATCATGTTGTTTTGGTCCATAGTTATTAGAACAGTTTGTAATAACACAATTTAATCCAAAGGTTTCCACATAGGCTCTAATAATCATATCACTTGATGCTTTTGAAGCTGAATAGGGTGAGTTTGGTGCATATGGAGTACTCTCAAGAAACAGATCTTCTGGATCAAGATTAAGTGTCCCATACACTTCATCTGTAGAGATATGATGGAATCTACAATTGTTATATTTCTCTTTATAGATAAAAGGTTTCTCCATCCAATACTTTTGAGCCACATCAACTAAAGTATAAGTCCCATTTACATTTGTTTGTACAAATACTCCAGGGTTTTTAATGGAGTTATCCACATGAGATTCTGCTGCAAAGTGAATAACCCCTTGGATATTGTATTCATTGAAGATAAACTCAACTAGTTCTCTATTACAAATATCACCTTTAATAAATTTATATCTAGGATTATTTTCACACTCTTGTAAATTTTCAAGATCCCCTGCATAAGTTAAAAGATCAAGGTTTATGATATTATATTGCTCATATCTATCTAAAAAATATGGGACAAAATTACTCCCTATAAATCCAGCACATCCTGTTACAAGAATTGTTTTATTGCTATTATTAAACATCTATTATCTATCCTTTTATTTTCTTTGATTAAGTCTTGTAAGACAATCATCTAAGCTGTCTTTCCAGTATGGTATCGTTATATTAAACTCTTTTTTTATTTTTGCTTTATTAAGTAAACTATAATGGGGTCTTTTTGCTGGAGTTGGGTATTCTTTGGTTTCAATTGGATTAATAACACAATCAAGTTTAGCCATTCTCATTATCTCTTTTGAAAAATCATACCAAGAAAGAACGCCCTCATTTGAGTAGTGATAGATCTCTACTTGATTATTCTCAACTTTTGGTAAGATCTCTAAAATAGTTGATGCAAGATCTTTTGCATAGGTAGGGGTTCCAACTTGATCAAAGATTACACCAAGCTCGTCTTTCTCTTTTCCAAGTCTTAGCATAGTTTTTACAAAGTTTGCCCCATAAAAAGAGTATACCCATGAAGTTCTAATGATAATAGAAGCATTTGGATTTATTTCTAACATAGCCTTTTCCCCAAGAAGTTTTGTTTCTCCATAGACTCCATTAGGATTAGTAGTGTCTGATTCAATATAAGGTTGAAAGTTTTTTCCATTAAAAACATAATCTGTAGAGATATGTATAAATTGGATATTATTTGTTTTAGCTATATTTGCTAAATATTTTACTGCCTTGTGATTAATCATATTAGAGAGTTCTTGATCAGACTCTGCTTTATCTACAGCAGTATATGCTGCACAATTTATAATAATATCAATATTATTGTTAGAGAAAAAATCTTGAAGTTTTTTTTCATCTGTTATATCTAACTCCTCTTTATCTGCAAAGATAAAATTATAAGAATAGTTTGAGGAAAGTTCTTTAATCTCACTTCCAAGTTGTCCATTACTTCCAGTTACTAATATAGTCTGAGTCTTATTCATAATAATTCACACCATACTCGAAAAGATCATTGGTATCTTGCAATAAAGGTTGTGTAGTATCTTTAGGTGATAATTGTAATTTAGAGTGTTCAACCATCCAATCAATATTAAGTGAAGGATCATTAAAAGCTATTCCTCTATCACACTCTGGTGAATAGTAACTGTCCACTTTATAAGCAAAAGTTGCAGTAGGTGATAGTACAACAAACCCATGGGCAAAACCTCTTGGGATAAGAAGTTGTTTCTTATTCTCTCCACTTAAAATGATCGATACATGTTTTCCAAAAGTTGGAGAATTCTTTCTTATATCTACTGCCACATCAAGCACTTCACCCTCTATTACTCTTACAAGTTTAGTTTGTGCATGGGGAGGTAATTGGTAGTGTAGACCTCTAAGGACTCCATATGAAGACTTTGACTCATTATCTTGGCAGAAGTTTATTTCATATCCTACAAACTCTTCTAGTTTATCTGCACGAAAGGTTTCTACAAAGTAGCCTCTTTCATCTCCATGAACTTTTGGTTCACATATTACTACTTCTGGTATTTCAGTTTTAATAAAATCCATTATTTATAGGTCCTTGGTTGATTTGCTCTTGTAATAAGATATTGTCCATATTGGTTCTTTTTTAAAGGTTCAGCTAGTTCTAATAGCTTTTCTTTTGTAATATAGCCCATCTCATAGGCAATTTCTTCGATACATGCTACTTTTAAAGATTGTCTATTTTCAATAGTTTGGATAAAAGAGCTTGCTTCTAGTAATGACTCATGGGTTCCAGTATCAAGCCAAGCATATCCTCTTCCCATAAGTTCCACTTTTAATCTTTTCTCATCAAGGTAATTTTGATTTAAAGTGGTGATCTCTAATTCTCCTCTATCGCTTGGTTTTACCTCTTTTGCTTTTTTTACCACATCATTTGGATAAAAATAAAGTCCCACTACTGCATAGTTTGATTTAGGCTCTTTTGGTTTCTCTTCAATAGTTATTACATTACCATCTTCATCAAACTCAGCGACTCCATATCGCTCAGGATCTTTTACATAGTATCCAAATACTGTAGCTTTATTTTCCTCTTTTACATTTTGAATAGACTTTGCTAGAAGTTGTGTTAATCCATGTCCATAAAAAATATTATCACCAAGAACTAAACAAGCATCTTCTCCATCTAAAAACTTCTCCCCTAAGATAAAAGCTTGAGCAAGTCCATCAGGTAATGGTTGAACAATATACTCAAATCTTATTCCAAGATCACTCCCATCTCCTAAAAGGTTTTGAAAGGCTTTTTGATCTTCTGGTGTTGTAATGATTAGTATCTCTTTTATTCCAGCTAACATTAATACTGAAAGAGGATAATAGATCATTGGTTTATCATATATTGGGACAAGCTGTTTACTAACTCCACGTGTGAGTGGATATAATCTTGTCCCAGTCCCTCCTGCTAATATGATTCCCTTCATTGTACTCCCTCCATTTAATTGTTCGTTTCATCTACATAAAAAAATTGCTCTTTTTTATGTCTGTGTTCTAAAATAACTTGGTGAAAAATCTCCATATACTCTTTTGAAATATTATCAATCATATATTTTTGTGAATTGATTTTAATATTTTGTTTCACATAATTGTATTTTTTAGGATTATCAATAAGATCAACTGCAACTTCTACCCATTTTGGAATATCATCATATGGACAGATGAAACCATCAATCTTATCTGTAAGAAGTTCAGGAACATAACATCTTTCACTTCCTATAATGATCTTTCCTCTACAATAGATCTCATAGATTCCCCAGTTTGCTGAACCAAATTGTAAAGGATATAAAAAGAAGTCTATATTTTCTATAAAAGTTGCGTATTTATCGTATTCTAAAAAGTCATAAAACTCATAATATTCTTTAAACTCAGTATCGATCTTTTCTCTCTCATAAATATAATCTTTAAACTCTTTCCCATGCCCTTTCCCATATATTTCATCTAAGTAAGCACCTTCATAGCTATAAAGTGCTTTTGGTGATCCTACAATGATGAATTTAACATTTTTTCTTTTCTCTAAAATCGCTTTTGAGATCATAATAAACTGTTCAAACCCTTTAGCAGATGAGAGATCACGTGCGGTAAAACCTATATATGTTAAACCTTTTTGTTTTTTAAAGGGAGGATTTGCTTTATGTTGTTTTACTGCAAACCCTTCCATCTGTACAGCGATCTTGTGCTGCATATATGGTGGAAACATAGTTTTCGCATAGTGTGATGGAACTATTACTTTATCAGCTTTAATAACATCAAAATAACTATACATCTCAAAAAGTTTATCTCTGTATCTATACGCTTCAGGTGGATTATATTTTTTATCCCATCCATAATGTCTAAAAGATGGAAACTCAATATAAGAGATCACAGGAATATCAAACTCATCAAAAAGCTGCATAGGAGCTCCTCCACTATGATGACATACGATAAGATCAAGTTTTACATCTTTTAAAAGAGCCTCAATAGAGTTTTTTACACCAAATGATTTTCTTGCTGCTTCATCTATTTTTGTTATGTAAAAGAATAGATCTTTTCCTCTTTGGGGTACAGAATCAAAAACTCTTAGATTTGATAACTTATTTTGTTCTGCTCTATAAACACCAGGAGAACATAGAGCATAAGAGTTTGCCATCCCTGAATCGTTGAGATATTTATGTAACTGTTTAAATTGTCCTATCGCACTATGTACGAAAGCAATATTATATTTTGGAAACCCCACACTTTCACCTTTTTTCTAGAATTATTTTTAATAGCTACAATCATAACATAATAAAGTTTCTAAAAAGTTTTTATAAAATAAGGTGT
>CBETOJ010000069.1:0-7387 GCA_965537725.1 uncultured Campylobacterales bacterium
TTCATAAGTACAATGTAAAATTAAAGATAATTTTTAATTATAATTTATAGTAATGTTTTGCTATACTTCCAATCCAAAATGAAATAAGAGGAAAAAATGTGAAACAATTTGATAGTGCCATATCTACGCCAATAGTCTCTTCCGCTACATTTTCTTATGAAAACTCACAAGAAGCAGAAGATATCTTTAGTGGAAAAGTTAGTAAACCGATGTATTCTAGAATGGGAAATCCTACCACTGCTGTATTAGAACAAAATCTAGCAAGTATGGAAAATGCAGTTGCAGGAGTTGCAACGAGTTCTGGAATGGGAGCTATCTCTATGGTGATCATGAGTTTAACAACAAGTGGAGATGAAATTATCTCTATTGGTGGACTTTTTGGTGGAAGCTATGCTTTGATGGATCAGACTTTGCCACGTTTTGGGATAAAGACACACTTTTTAAGCGTAGACGAGATTGATCGTATAGAAGAAAAAATAAATGAAAATACTAAAGTGATCTTTTGTGAATCAGTTGGTAATCCAAGTTTACGATTACCTGAACTTAAAAAAATAGGTGAAATTGCAAGTAAACTTGGAATCATTTTTATTGTAGATAATACAATAACTCCTATTGTTGTAAAACCATTAGAACTTGGAGCAGATGTCGTAGTATATTCGACAACTAAGTTACTCAGCGGAAACTCTTCAGCACTTGGAGGAATTGCACTTTTTAAAGCTATTGAAGAGGGTGATAAGTTTTACTCTAAAAGATATAAGTTTTTAGAACCTTTTATAGCAAAACTTGGAACTAAAGCAATGGTAGGGTGTTGTAAAAAAAGAGCATTAAGAGACTTTGGTATGAGTGCAAATGCACATAGCTCTTATCAAACACTTTTAGGCTTGGAGACTTTAGCTTTAAGAAATGAAAGGATCAATAGCTCTTGCGAAATTGTAGCAAAAGCTTTAAAAGAAGCAGGCATCAAAGCAAGTCATCCAAGTTTAGAAGATCATATCGACCACAATCTTTATAAGCAAAACTATAAAAATGGATGTGGTTCGATGATCACCATTGATATGGGATCCAAAGAAACAGCTTTTAAGTTTTTAGATAGCTCAAAGCTACTTACACTTACAGCAAATATTGGAGATAGTAGAACCTTGGGACTTCATATGGAGAGTACTATTTATAGTGATTTTACTAAGGAGCAAAAAGAGTTTTTAGGGATAAGTGATGGACTTATAAGATTATCTATTGGATTGGAAGATCCAGAGCTAATTTGTGACGACCTTAAAAAGTGTTTTAAAGTCTCAAATTAAGTAAAAGGCTCATTTAGAAAATAAGCCTTAAAAAGGTATAATGCCAAGCTATGAAGAAACAGAATATTATATTAATTGGTTTTATGGGTGTTGGTAAAGGGACAATTGCAAGAGCATTAGTTCGTAATAGTGAGTATTTTGCTATTGATACAGATGATATCATTGAAAGCATCGAAAATATGAAGATAAAAAGGATCTTTGAGAAAAAAGGTGAGCCTTATTTTAGAGCTTTAGAGCAAAAGTGTGCTTTATGGTGTGAACATAATCTAAGTGGAACACTTATCTCCACTGGTGGTGGATTTCATAAACAAAAAAATATTAAAAATATAGGTACAGTGATCTATCTTCAGGCATCTTTTGATGGGATTATGAAGAGATTGAAACATGCACCAAACTCTAAAGCAAAATTTAAAAAACGACCACTTTTACAAGATATAGAAAAAGCAAAAGAGATCTATAAACAAAGAATAAGTGAATATGAATCGGTTGCAGATATTATTGTAAATGTAGAAGATGGAAATGTAACCAATGCTGTAAATAATATTCTAAAAGAGTTAGAAGGAAAATAGAAGTGAAAATATTACAAACAAATGAGGGTAACTTTCAAGCTGAATTTGATGAGATATTAGGACGTGCAAAAGTTGATATAAAAAAAGTATCCTCAATCGTAAACGGGATTATTGATGATATTGTTGAGAATGGAAATAAAGCAGTCATTGAGCATATTGCAAAGTTTGATCGATGGACTCCAAAGAGTGAGCGTGAACTTTTTATCAATACAGATTCGATGAAAAAAGCGTATGATGCACTTGATGAAGAACTGCGACGTTCGCTTCACTTAGCTTATGAGAGAATTAAAAAATACCATGAAAAACAGCTTCCAAAGTCTTGGCTTGATTTTGAAGATAATGGTACTATTCTAGGACAAAAAGTAACTGCTGTAGATCGTGCAGGACTGTATATCCCTGGTGGAAAAGCAGCATATCCAAGCTCACTTCTTATGAATGCAATCCCTGCAATTGTAGCAGGTGTAGAAGAGATCATTGTGTGTACTCCTACTCCTGATAATGAGATAAACGAATTAACTCTTGCTGCATGTCATCTTTGTGGAATTAAAACTGTGATGAAAGTTGGAGGAGCTAGTGCGATTGCTGCTATGGCGTATGGAACAGAGTCATTAAAAAAAGTAGATGTGATCACGGGACCTGGAAATATCTTTGTAGCTACTGCTAAAAAGCTTGTGTTTGGTGAAGTAAATATCGATATGATCGCAGGGCCAAGCGAAATTGGAATATTAGCTGATGAGAGTGCAAAGCCAAAATACTTAGCAATTGATATGTTAAGCCAAGCAGAGCATGATGAGATGGCAAGTTCTATTTTAATTACAACTTCAAGTGAAGTGGCAGAAAAAACAAGCTATGAGATTGATGAATATTTAAAGGTTCTAAGTAGAACTGAGATTGCTAGTAAATCTATCTATGAGAGAGGTGCAATAATCGTGGCTAGTGATATGGACGAAGCACTTGAACTTATGAATGAGATTGCACCAGAGCACTTAGAAGTGATAACAAATAATCCATTTGAATTACTTCCAAGCATCAAGCATGCAGGGGCTATTTTCTTAGGGGAAAATACTCCTGAACCTATTGGAGATTATGTAGCAGGGCCAAACCATACCCTTCCAACTGGTGGAACAGCAAAATTCTATAGTCCACTTAATGTGGAAAATTTTATGAAAAAAAGCTCAATTATCAGCTTTTCAAAACAAGCTATTAATGAGATAGGACAAGAGTGTGCACTACTTGCTGATACTGAGTCTTTGACAGCGCACGCTGAATCTGTAAGAGTAAGACTCGATAAATAACCTTTTATACAAACAATAATTTTATTGTTTGTATTTTATCCTTTCCAAATAAAACTTTTTATTATTCGTGACGCCATTGTGATAAGTTCTTGATATACTTTTGATAGAAGAAAATTTTATCAAAGGAATTATCATGGAAACACACTCAACACATTCTACACACAACACTACAAAAACAGATCATACCCATGCAACCCATACGAAAACAGGAGGAAAATCAAGAGAGTCATTACCATAGAGATGATAGAAAAAGTCTTGCGGAGCATATTGCAAAAAGGGATGCATATTTTAATTGAGCTGATTATTGGCAAGGGTACCACTTAGATTTTTTTGATAAAAAAGAGCTGCATTCTAATAGAGATGGGCATCGAAGAGATCATATAGATCAAAAGATCATGTAGCACATATACAAAGACAAGAGAATGATCATTTTCATAGGGAGCGACAAACAAGAGAATATCATCAGCAACATAGAGCATAAAAGATTATAACTATAGGTTTGTATTATTCTAAAATTGTATTTAAAGGAAAGGGTCACTATAATTTTAACTTTAAAAATAAGGGAAAATTATGAGTAAATATGATGCACTTTTTGAAGATGAAGAGAATATTTTTGGAGGAACTCCAAGATCAAAATTTTGGGATATAGCAAACCAAGCGAGCGATGATCTAGTAAAAGATCAATTTGATAGTTTTATTGAAAAGTATACGGTTATGGAAAATATGCTTTGTGAGCTTCATGGAGAAGAGGCTTTAGAGCGAATGATCGAGCAATATGCAAGGGAAAACTCTATGCAGCTTGAAACAGATAAAAAAAGTACCTATGTTGCATTAACTGGTGAGATTGTTTGTAGATTAGATAGCTAGTATGGAAGAGTTAGTACAGGTTAAACAAAAGATATCCTCTTTTATAGAAGATATCAAGGATGAAAAAAGTTTAAAACTCCTTGCACAGCTTCCTGAGGGGAAGATGTTACGATCAAAACTTATTTTAAAGATCGCTGGAGTAAATGAAGACTCAATTAAACTTTGTGCAATCGTTGAGATGATCCACGCAGCATCACTTTTACATGATGATGTGATAGATGAAGCAGATACAAGACGTGGAAAGCCATCAATCAATGCTCTTTATGATAATAAAACATCTATTATGTTTGGAGATATTTTATACTCTAAAGCTTTTACTGAGCTTACTTCTATGGAGAGTGAAGTTGCTTATACAGTATCAAATGCAGTAACACTTTTAAGTATAGGTGAGATGATTGATGTGGATTTGACAGAGAGCTTTAATACTTCGTATGATAAATATCTTGATATGATCTATAAAAAAACAGCCTCACTTATTGAAGCGAGTGCAAAAGCTGCTGCAATTATCAGTGCAAAAGATAAAGAAGCCTTTGCTTTATATGGAAAAAACCTTGGACTTGCTTTTCAAATGGTAGATGATCTTTTAGATATCACACAAGATTCTCAAACTCTTGGAAAACCAGCGATGCTTGATTTTGTAGAGGGAAAAGTAACTATTCCATACCTCTTACTTCATGAAAAGATAGAAGAGAAACAAAAGCTTGAGGCTCTTTATAAAAAAGAGCTCAGTGTTGAGGAAACAGCTTGGATAAAAGAGCAGATGCAAACAAGCGGGGCTTTAAAACAAAGTATTGAGCTTGCTCAAAAGCTTGGAAATGAAGCGATCAATGCGATCAAAGAGTACAATAATACAGACCTAGAAAATATCATGGCTGCCATGATCCATAGAGAGTTTTAATTTGGAATATTTAGTATTTAGTTTTACCCATAAAAATACAGATATCGCCACACGTGAGAAGTTAGCTTTTAATAATGAAGTGGAAAAAGAGAGCTTTTTAAAAGCGATCTCTAAAAGTGATGAGATCAATGAAGCGATACTTCTTTCTACTTGTAATAGAATCGAACTAATCTTAAGTGTCAATGAATCTAAACTAGCTACTGAATTCTCACTAAAGTGTTTTTGTGATCATTCGGGGATGCAAAAAGATGAGCTTGAAGAGCTTGTGGATATCTATGAAGATGAAAGTGCGATACACCATATTTTCACAGTAGCATCTTCACTAGATAGTTTAGTTGTTGGAGAGACTCAAATTGCAGGACAACTCAAAGATGCTTTTAAATTTTCCATTGAAAAAGAGTTTTGTGGACAAGACTTATCACGAGTTTTACACTATGCTTTTAAATGTGCTGCACGAGTAAGAAATGCTACTCAGCTTGGAAGTGGATCAGTTTCAGTGGCTTCAACAGCAGTATCTCAAGCTAAAAAGATCTATGAAAATAGCGAAGGTGTAAGAGCTTTAGTAATTGGAGCAGGGGAGATGAGTGAACTAGCCTGTAGACATCTTTTACGATATGGATTTAATGTAGTGATTTGTTCACGTAATATCAAAAAAGCACGAATCTTAGCCCACTCTATTATCAGTGATGGAAATGGTGCAGAATATTCCCATGATCAAATAGAGGTAAAACCATATGAGCAGCTTGAAGAGCTATTAAACTCTATGAGATTGATGTTTACAGCAACTGCTGCTCCATATCCAATTATCAAACGTGAGATGGTAAAAGAGTTTACCTATACAAGAAACTGGTTTGATATAGCTCTTCCAAGAGATATTGAAAAGATGGAAATAGAAGATGTGAATATCTATAGTGTAGATGATCTTCAATGTATCGTAGATGAAAATATGGAGCTTCGAGCAGAGCAAGCAAAAGAGGCTTTTTCTATTGTAGGGCATATGACTACAGAGTTTTTCTCGTGGCTCAATACTTTAAGTGTAGAACCAATCATTAAAGATATCAGATTTAGAAGTGATGCAATTATTGAGAAAAAAGTTGCCAATGCTATTAAAAAACACTTTATCAAACAAGAAGATGAAGAGAATATTAAAAAGCTATGCCAAACAGTGATGAATGAGTTTTTACATACCCCAACTGTAAGACTAAAAGAGCTTTCAAAAGAGTCTCATGGAGATGAGATCCTAGAAACTACAAAAGATATCTTTTCTTTAAGTGCTCAGATTTAAGTTGTATAGCGTCTATTTTTTAAAAAGATAAAAAGTAGTAAACTTAAAAAAGCGATCATTAAAGGATAAAAGAAAAGATACTCTTTGAGTACGATCTTATTTTGATCTAGCTCACTTTTTTCTAAGTTATTTATGATTTGATATACATCATTGAGATCATCTTTACTCAAAGCAATAAAACTTTTTCCTCCACTTTTTGAAGCCAGTTCTTCCATCATAAATCTATTGGTTGCTCCAATTGCGATGGTATATATTTTGATTTGGTATTTTTTTGCTAATTTGGTAATCACTTGGAGTGGTATAGTACTAGCAGTATCTTCACCATCTGTAAGAGCAATAATGATTTTTGATTTAGCTTCTCTATTTTTTAAAATATTAATTGAAGTTGCAATACTATCTAAAAGAGCAGTTTTATCTCCAGCTATTCCAATATCTAAAGATTTTATGATCCTCTCTTGGGCTTTTTTATCATAACTAAGAGGTGATGCAGTCATCACACTTGTCCCAAATACTACGATTCCTATATTGTCAGCTTGTCTTGTTTTTATAAAATCCCCAACGATCTCACTTACCACTTCCCATCTATTTTGATGAAGATTTTGTAGATTAAAGCCTATTTGTTGCATCGAAGCACTAGTATCAAGGGAGAGGATCATATCTACCCCTTGCGTTTTTTTATTGATCACATCAAACTCTTTAATTGGAGATGCTAGTGCAATAATAGAAAAAATAATAGTGATCCATTTTAAAAGGGATAAAAAAGATTGATTTTTTGATGAGCTATTGGTATAGATATGTAAATGTGGAAGATATAAAGCATTTGATCTTGGTTTGCAAAATTTACTACACAGCATAAAAAGAAATATCAATAACAGTAAATATGGATATTCAAATTTTATTAAAAGAAGAGTTTCAAACATCTAAGCTTTCCAAAAATGTTTCATAAAGAGTTTTTGTTTTAGTATCAAGATTCTCAGGTACCTCTTTTTTATATTTATAAGATTCTAGATGAGTATTAAGTTCATACATAAGAGTTTTTTGTCTCTCCTCTTTTGCTAATAGTGTTCCATATTTTGAAATAGTATATGCAGCATGTTTTGGCTGAGATAAATCTATATCTTGAAGTATTTTAAAATATGTTTTTTCAATAGAATTTTTCTTTTTTTGGATAAATG
>CBETOJ010000070.1:0-7376 GCA_965537725.1 uncultured Campylobacterales bacterium
TTGAAACAGCAAGTCGAGCGATTCATCTTTTAGGAGTAAACTTCACACTTTCTATCGCTTTTGGTAGTGCGATTAAAAATGCCCTTGATACAGACCTTGGTGCCTATGGGATCAATGCTGATCAATTTATGGCATTAGCAAACACTTCATCAAATCTTTTAAAAGAGTGGATTAAAAAAGTTGACAACAATTTAAAAGAGGAACTTTTACTTCCTGTATTTTTACTAGAAACTGGTAGATTCATCTTATCTGGTCTTGCTATAGAAGATGGATTTAAAGAAGAGTTTTTACAAAAGGTAAAAACAAGACCATTAGAAATTTCAGAAATTGAAAAAGAATATTTCAATGTAACAACTCCACAAGTGACTTCATCTATTTTCTCACATTGGAACTTAAGTGAGTCTCTTATTGAGATGATCAAATATGCAGACGATATAGCAAACTGTCCTGATAAATATAAAAAAGAGGCACAGATCCTAGATGTAGTAAGAACTATTTGTAATGTAACTGATCCAATTGCTGATACATTTGCACAAGCTGGTATAGAAAAAGCAAAAGCATATGGTCTAGATACAAGACATCTTGAAAAAGCTATAGAGGTTATGCAAGATAGACTTCTTGAAGCCTAATCAATATAAATAAGATGCTTAAACGTTAGTATTTTTTATAATACTAACTGCTTCTTTTAAAACCTCTTCCATTTTCTCTTTTGAAACTTCTTTTTCTAGATCAAAGTTTTCTAACTTTCCATTATAGATTCTTGTAATTATTCCACTATTATCTACTTTATAGATAAAATATTTTACCCCATCTGATGTAGGAACTTGAAGAAAGTTTCTTATTTTCCCATCTCTATCATAGATCCATGGAAGATGATCTGAGCCTTTTAGTTCTGTGTTTTTAGTATGGGCTTGCCATCTTTTTAAAAACCAAGGGCTATCTGAGATATTAGATACGATCACAAAATCCCCAGTAGGTAAAGCTAACATCTCATGTAAAGTATTTGCTAAAATGATCGATTGATAATTTCCAACAAATATTACACTCCCCTTTTTAATCACACTCTTTGCTGCAAACTCTTGATTTTCATACCCAATAAGCTCTACGCTTTTTGGTAAGTTTTGAATATCTATTACTTTTTTTTCTATTTTCTGAGGTGGTTCAACCGTTAAAAAAGTGATCCCTACTAATGCTATGACACTAATAATGACTAGTTTAAGTATCTGCCAAAATTTCATCTAATCTATCCTTTGTTAATTTTTTTACATATCGTAAAAAGAGCCTTTGTGTTGTAAGAGTATCATCTAAAGCTTTGTTTTGTGTTATATGTTCTACTAATAATTTTGCTAAATAAGGGGAAAGGACAAAACCCCGTCCCCCTACTCCATTGAGTACAAAAAGATCTTTATAAAGATGAAATCTTTTTGGATCAACATGGGTACCATGTGTAAGATATGGAAACTCTTTTAAAGTACTCTTTAGATCTATCACCGCTCCAACCATTGGAAAATAATCAAAGCTACTAGCCCTAGCTCCCATATGATCTTTAATGATCTCAATATCTTTTAGAGGTTTTATCTCACTTACTTTTTGTAATAATTCTTGATGGTTACTAGAAATATCATTCACCCCTTTTTTATCTCTATGATGTGTTGCACCAATTGAAACTTGCCCATTATCGGATTTTGATAAAGAACAGCTTTTATGATAATTATATGGAACTTGTGTAGATGTTTTTATATCAATTCTTCTTCCCCAAACTGGACGTATTTGAAAATACTCCTCATCTAAAAGATCAAGTTCATATCCTGTGGTTAAGATAAGTTTTTTTGTATAAAGGTTTTGATTGACTATCCACAGTCCATCTTGATATACTATCTCTTCAACCATATAATTAAACTGTGTTTGAATATTTTGTACTAAACCTTTACAAATCCCATAACTATCTACCACTGATCCTATAGCAAAATGATACCCATCTTCATCTTCATTATAAGGAAAATCCATATAAGGAATATAACTTTGAAACTTTTCTTGATCTTTTACATCTTTTGGGATTCTAGTAGTTCCACAATTATCTATAGAGTTTGGAAAAAGCTCTTTATAAAAAGAAGTAGCATATTTTAAAGATTGTGTTACTAAGTCTTTAAACTTATTAGGTTTACCAAGTAAAGGGGAGAGAAATGCCCCTGCAGCCCCAGATGCACCACCTGCTACATCTGGATTTTTATCTATTAATAATATGTTTTGTGTATGTTTTTGAAGTTCATATGCAATATTACAGCCTGTAACCCCTGCTCCAACTATAATATAGTCATATATATCCATCGATATTATATTGTAATCTCTTTAATATCAGCAATCTTTTTAAATGCATTATATACTGTAGCTACAAGATTTTTTCTATTATTTTTAATCGCTTCATTTTCATGATTTACAAAAACATTATCAAAGAAACTATCAAGCTGTGGCTTTAAGCTAAACAGCGCATCAAGCTCTTCATCAATAGTTGTAAATACTTTTTTCTCCACTTCACTAAATGAGCTAAATAATACTTTCTCAGCATCCTCTTCAAATAAAGCTATATCTACAAGAATCTGTGCATCTAGATCCACATCTTTTACTATATTTGCTACCCTTTTAAAAGTCTCACTTACACTTTTAAAATCACTACTTTTTACAAGAGGAGAGAGTGCTTCTATTTTTAAAGTGATGCTGTAAAGATCTTTTTTCCCTGAGCTATTAAGTACTGCTTTTATTACACTTGGATTTACATCATTATAAAGTTTATACAATCTTTCATTTAAAAACTCTACAAGTTGCTCTTTTTGCAAGTTTGGATATTTTACTAAAGAATTATCAATAATCTTTTCAATATCAAGATCAAGTTTATGCTCTTGGCAAATTTTAAATAATCCAGCAGCGGCACGTCTTAGAGCAAATGGATCTCTACTTCCTGTTGGAAGCATCCCTACACTAAATAGCCCCATAAGATTATCAAGCTTATTAGCCATCGCTACAATACAGCTAAAAGTATTTGATGGAAGATCACTCTGCTCACCATCTGGGAGATACTGCTCTTTTAATGCTGTTGATAGTAGTTCATCATATCCAGCCTTTTTTGCATAGTAGTATCCCATAAGACCTTGAAGATCAGTAAACTCATATACCATATCAGTAAGAAGATCTGCTTTACTTAACATCACTGTTTGAGTTAAAAGCTCCTTATCCTCTTCTATAGCAAATTGATCAGCGATTAGATTAGCTATAAATGCTTCTCTTTCACACTTATCATACATAGATCCTAGACCTTCTACAAAGCTTACTTTTTTAAGGCCTTCATTGCTTAATCCATTTTTAATATCATTTTTCCAAAAGAACATACCATCAGCTAATCTTGGTCTTAAAACCTTTTCATTTCCTGCAATAATCTGTGAAAAATCTTTAGTATAAGAGTTTGAAACTACAATAAACTTATTAGTAATTTTACCATTTTCATATACTGCAAAATATCTTTGGTGCTCTTTCATAGATCCAATAATCACTTCATCAGGAAGTTCTAAAAACTCTTCATCAAACTTTCCAAGCAATGCTGTAGGATACTCAGTGATCGCTACAACCTCATCAAGTAACTCTTCATCAATCTCAATTGAGATATTATTTTTCTTTTCAAGCTCTTTCATCTGCTCTAAGATCATTTTTCTTCGCTCTTCAGGGTATAAAATAACTCCATTTTTATCTATTTTACAAAAGTAATCCCCTGTAAAATCAAAGCTAAATGGCTCATAACTCACCATTCTATGAGAAAAACTTGTTTTAGAAGAAGCCACACCAAATAGCTCACCCTCTATTAAGTCATCTCCTAGAACAATACTTAGCCCACGAATCGGTCTAATAAAACTATCTTCTCTAGATCCCCATCTCATAGATTTTCCAAAGTGAAGTTTTGAGATAAACTCATTTACCATATCATTTAAAAGATCTTTTGACTCTTTCCCTTTAACAGTCGTTTTATAGTATAAAAACTCTTGCCCATTTCTCTCATTGGTACTAAGCTCTTCTAAACTTACTCCACATTTTTTAGCAAAGCCATGAGCTGCGCCAGTTGGTTCACCATCTTTATAAGCAATCGCCATAGGTGCTCCCCAAAGTTCAGTCTCTTTATCATCACCAACTACTTTAAATTCACGATGCCAAAACACTAATCTTCGTGGAGTATAGTAAAAATTAAACTCACATAATAATTCATTTGCTTCTAAAATATCAGCCCATTTTTTCTCTATATTTGGAAGCTCTTTTAAAAATGGTATCGCTGGTAACTCTTCAACTACAATCTCAACTAATAATGGTTTTATCATACTACTTCTCTTCCTTTTGTTCTATATTTTCTTTTTTCTTTTCAATCTCTTCTAATTTATCTTTATGCTTTTTTACTTGTTGTTCATTAAAGCCTCTTAAAAAAACAAAAAGTAAAAAAGCAAATCCTATCCAAACTATGATATCTAGTATCTCTTTCATCTACTGCTCCAAAACTTTAGAATAGATCACACCATCAATATGTTTTTGTGCTAATTCTTCTATCTCATTTGTCTCTTTGATAATAGCTAATATCTTGCTATCATACAAATAATGATCAGCTAAATCTTGTACTTTAGAGGCTAACTCTTTTGTACAAATAATATATCTAGCAGTCAAATTATGGCTATAGATAGTTTGTAAAATATCTTTTACAACTACAGCACTTGGGATATCATTTTGTTTTGTATATTGTAAAAAAGAGATATCAAACTCAAACATCACTATACTATTAGGCTCGGTCGTTTTGATATCCTCAATAGATGTGATCTTATTTAGTTTTTCAAATGGTATATTCTCATCACCAATTAATATCACTTTAAACACCCTTTAGAACAATAATACTTTCCATTACTTAAAACTCCCTCATCTTTAGAAAAGAAAGTTCCACATGATGGACACTCTATTAACGTATCTGTTATTTGATCTAAATCCTCTTTTTTAGCAATATCTTGTTCTCTATTTTTTTTAAAAAATACCATATACACAAGTACTAGTACAACAATAATTGCTAGTATTTTAAATATCATCAAATAATCCTTTTCTTTTTATATAGAGATAATGTCGGGTATCTCCATATTTTACGATCTCATAATTGTCAAACTCTAATTCTTTGATCTCTTCATCACACATGCTTCCTTTGTAAAAAAGATATTCAGTCTCATTTCCTACTAAGTTTCCCGTCATACTTATAAGCAATGAAGTATTTGTAACTGCTCTACTTGTAATTATGTCATATGCTTTTGGAGGAAGATTCTCCACCCTATTTTGTACCACTTCGACATTTTCAAGCTCTAAAGTGTTTTTCACAAAATTTAAAAATGCCACCCGCTTTGATTTTGGCTCACAAAGCACAATATTTGCTTCAGGTCTTGCAATGGCTAATATCATCCCAGGGTACCCTGCTCCCGTACCTATATCGATCAAACTCTCAAAACCATTTAAAAACTTCAAAGGATAGATACTATCTATAATGTTTTTTTCTATCTGATCATCTTTAAGCTGGGCACTTAGATTATGAATAGCTCCCCACTGTTTTAATAAAGCTTTGAATTTTTCACATCTTTCATAAAAAAGAGAATCAAATTCTAAATTTAAAGTCTCTATTTGTAATTGTAAATCACTCTGTGCCATTACAGTAGGTGTTCCATCTTCTCTTTTTTTGTTTTAAGATAGTTACTATTATAAGTAGTTTCTCCAACTTTTACTTCAATCCTATCTACGATCTCAACACCAATACTTTTTATCTTCGCAGGATTATTTGTCATCAACTTTATTTTTTTGATCCCATATTTTTCAAAGATAAAATCAACAATCTCATATGTTCTTTGATCACTGGCAAAACCTAATTGATGGTTTGCTTCTACTGTATCAAAGCCACTATCTTGAAGTGCATAGGCATTGACCTTATTTAAAAGTCCAATATTTCTTCCCTCTTGACGAAGATAGATCACCATACCACCATGATCGTTGATAAAATCAAGTGCATAATTTAATTGTGCTTGACAATCACACTTGACACTTCCTATAGCGTCTCCTGTAAGACATTCACTATGAACTCTTACATTAACAACATCATCTTGTTTAAACCCATCTGCATAATTTTTTGAAAAGATAACAAGGTGTTCTTTGACACCCTCTTTAAAAGATTGAATTAAAAACTGACCATGTTTTGTAGGAAGATTTGCTACTTTTGATACTTCAATATCCATGAATACCTTTACTTGAATGTAATTAGTTATTGGTTAAAATGTCGAATATTATATCGAAAAAGGTTTATATCCATGTTTAAAAGATTTAGAAGATTACGAATTAATGAAACTCTAAGAAATTTAGTCCAAGAAACTCACGTTACTCCAAACGATCTTATCTACCCACTTTTTGTAAGAGAAGGGGAAAATATCAAAAATGAAGTGGCTTCTATGCCTGGTGTATTTCAGATGTCACTTGATGAGATTTTAAAAGAGTGTGAATATATTAGAACAATAGGTTTAAAAAGTATTATTCTTTTTGCTATCCCGGATGTAAAAGATAGTATAGGAAGTGAGTGTCTTTGTGAAAACAGTATTATAAGTAGAACCATTAAAGCGATCAAAGAAAAGTTTCCTGATATGTTTATAGTCACTGATCTTTGTTTTTGTGAATATACAGACCATGGACACTGTGGAATCTTAGATGAAAACTCAACAGTTGATAATGATGCAACTTTAGAGATCTCACAGCAACAAGCTCTCATCCACGCAAAAGCAGGAGCAGATATGATCGCACCAAGTGGAATGATGGATGGGATTATTGAAGCTTTACGTGATGCTTTAGATGAAAATGGATTTGAAAACCTACCTATTATGGCTTACAGTACAAAGTTTGCAAGTAGCTATTATGGTCCATTTAGAGATGTAGCTGAATCTACTCCAAATAAAGGGGATAGAAAGATGTATCAAATGAACCCAGCTAACAGACTTGAAGCTATTGAAGAGTCACTAGAAGATGAGAGACAAGGAGCAGATATCCTTATGGTAAAACCAGCCCTTGCTTTTATGGATGTGATTAGAGATATTAGAAACTCTTCAAATCTACCACTTTGCGCATATAATGTAAGTGGTGAATATGCTATGATCAAACACGCTGGGGCTGCTGGACTAATTGATTATGAAAAAGTGATGATGGAAACTATGATTGGATTTAAAAGAGCTGGAGCTGATATGATCATCACTTATCATGCAAAAGAGGTTTGTGAACTTTTAAATAACTCAACCACTATGGACTGAAAGTCCATAGGTTGGGAAGGGACTAAAAGTCCC